>DATJYT010000457.1:0-12228 GCA_035499475.1 Xanthobacteraceae bacterium
AACGGCTGGGGCCTGACTACGGTGTTTGTCTCTTTGGCGATCCTGCTGTTCATCGCGGCGGTGTCGGTGACGCAGCTTGGCCCCGAAGCGAAACAGAAAGGTCTCGACGAGATTGCGCCGCCGACGGCATAGGGGACATCAACGCCGAGGCGTCCCCGGATCCCTTCACTGCGCCTGCGCCGCCTTGCCCGTATAGGTGACGCGCCAAATCGTGCCGCTGGCATCTTCGGAGACAAGCAAGGCTCCGTCCTTGTCGACGGCGACGCCGACCGGACGGCCCCACGCTTCCGAATCGCTGATGACGAAGCCGGTGGCGAAATCCTCGTATTCGCCCGTCGGCACGCCGTTTTTCATGATGACGCGGACCACCTTATATCCAGTCCGCCTGGCGCGGTTCCATGAGCCGTGCTCGGCGGCGAAGATGCTGCCGCGATAGTCCGGCGGAAATTGCTTGCCGTCATAAATGGTCATGCCGAGCGACGCCGAGTGGGCCTGCAACAGCACGTCCGGGACGGTGATCTTGCCCTTCAGATCGGGCCGTTCGCCGGCGCGGCGCGGATCTTCGTGGGCGCCAATATAGTACCAGGGCCAGCCGTAAAAGCCGCCGCTGCGCACGCGCGTGATGTAGTCGGTCGGCACATTGTCGCCCAGTCCGTCGCGCTCGTTGGTGGAGCACCACAGCGTACCGTCTGCGGGCGTCACCGCCATGCCGACGCAATTGCGAATGCCCGTCGCAAAAACGCGGCCGTTCCTGCCTTGCGGATCGAAGGCGAGCACGTCGGCGCGCTCGGTCTCGTTGCCCCAGGCGGCGCCGAGCGCGTGGTTTGCGATCCAGGATTGCAATTCGGCTCCCGAGAGCTTGCCCATACCGTCGGCAACATTGGAGCTGGAGCCGACCGAGACGTACATGGTCTTGCCGTCCGGCGAAAACGCCACATCGCGGGTCCGATGGCCGCCGACGGGAATATGTCGCACGATCGACTGGGCCGCGGCCCGCGCCGTCAGGTCACCGTTGCGATAGGGGAAGCGAACCACCGAGTCGGTATTACCGACATAAACCCATTCAGGATTCGGACCCGGCGGATAAAACGCGATGCCGAAAGGACCGGTCATTTTCGCAGCAAAGACCGACATGCGCGGCGACCGTTCGGCGCCGGCGCGCAGCACCAGGACGCGGCCGGCCGAGCTTTCGGCGACGAACAGGTCGCCGTTGGGCGCGGTCCGGATCAGGCGCGGCCCCGAAAGTCCGGAAGCAAACAGGTTGACTTCAAAGCCGTTTGGGACGATGGGCATTTGCTCATCAGTACGGCGCACAATTCTCACGAAATTGCCCGCTGACTGCGACATATCGGGCGCCGGCAAGTCCTGCGGCCTGATGAGCCGCCGTGTCCCCGGCCGATCGTTGTGCCAGTCGCCGAATGCCGCTGTGCCCTCGAGCACCGGGGCACCGTTCTGGGCGAGCAGCGGGGCGGCCGCAGTGAATGTGCCCGCGGCTGCGGCAATGACGGCACGACGGAGTGAAGACATGACGTGCTCCTGGCGAAATTGGATTGGAAAACAAGCCGGGCTCGGCACAATTCCGCGGCCGGGTCGCGGCGCTCATCACCCGCTTAATCTAAGCTTGATGATTGCGACATGTAATTGGCCAAGTCCGCGGCCAAGTCCGGGGCCAAGTCCCGGCACAAGTCTGGGATCAAGCGGACCGTCGGCGGCCGGGGACCGGCGCTCCAAAGCCAAATGCGCCAGCGCGGGATGATGGACCTTGAGTGCTGAGACGGCCAACCGCCTGGAGATACCGCGGCGCCTGCGCGCCCTCGTCAGGGCGCGGGAATCCAGCTTGGTTGCGCTGGCGGCGCTGGTCGGCGTCGCGGCGGGCGTCGTCGTCGCCTGCATGGGGGAAAGCGTCGACCTCCTTCACCAACTGTTTTTTCACCTGGAGCCGGGAGAACGCCTTTCCGCGCGCCTGGTACTTGATCCCTATCTGGCGCTCTCTGTACCTCTGATTGGCGGCCTCCTGTTCGGCATTTCAAGCGAGCTGATCCGCCGTTGGCGTCCGGAGCGGGAGATCGATCCGATCGAAGCCAACGCGCTCCACGGCGGCCGTATGTCGCTGCGGGGCAGCGTCATCGTCGCGCTGCAAACCATCTGGTCGAGCGGCGTCGGCGCGGCAGTGGGCCTCGAAGCCGGTTACACGCAACTCGCAAGCGGCATCGCTTCCCGCATCGGCAGCGCATTTCGGCTGCGGCGCGGCGACCTGCGCATTCTGGTCGGCTGCGGCGCGGCCGCAGGAATCGCCGGCGCCTTCGGCGCGCCGCTGGCCGGCGCCTTCTACGGTTTTGAGCTCATCATCGGCAGCTATTCGCCGGCGAGTTTGGCGCCCGTCGCATTCTCTGCGCTGATCGGCTTCCTGGTGGCGCGCTCACTGTCGCCGGCCGAACTCGGCATTGTCGCTCCGGAGAAGACCACGGTCGTTGCGCACGATCTCGTGCTCGCCGCCACGATCGGCCTGCTCGCCGCGGTGCTCGGCATCATTATGATGCGCGGCGTCGCCATATGCGAAACGATCTTCGCGCGGATGCAATTGCGGCAGACGTTGCGCACCGCGGTCGGTGGTCTTGTCGTCGGGCTTCTGGCGATCCAGACGCCCCAGATCATGTCGTCCGGGCACGGCGCCCTGCGGGTTGCCGGCATGCTCGACTTGCCGCTGCGAACCGTGGCGCTGTTGTTTCTGCTCAAGATCGTGGCGTCCATTGCTTCGCTCGGCTCGGGATTTCGCGGCGGCATGTTCTTCTCGTCGCTGCTCATCGGCGCGCTTGGGGGGCATCTCGTGGCGGTCGCCCTGACAATGTTCTGGCCGACCGTCTATTTCGATCCGAACGCCTATGCGGTGATCGGCATGAGCGCGCTCTCGGCCTCGGTCATCGGCGGACCGCTGACGATGATCTTCATCGCGCTCGAGACGACGGGCGACCTGTGGCTGACGACGGCGGTGCTGATCGCCGTGATTATTTCAGCGCAGGTGACACGCGAAGGATTCGGCTACTCGTTCGCGACGTGGCGCTTTCATCTGCGCGGTGAGACCATTCGCAGCGCGGCCGACATCGGCTGGATGCGCGATCTGACGGTGCGCAAAATGATGCGGCAGGATGTCGAGACCGTTCACGCTTCGACCAATATCGCGGCGTTCCGCGAGTCCTTTCCACTAGGCTCGACGGCCTATGTGGTCGCCGTCGACGAAAATGACCGGTATGTGGGTCTCGTCCATGTGGCGGACGCTCACGCGACCAGCGCGTCGCCCGAGGACTCGATCAAGGACCTGGTTCATTTCCGCGAGGACCTGCTGTTGCCGGGCATGGCTGTGAAGGAAGCGGTGCTGGCCTTCGACCGGGCCGAGGCCGAGGCGCTCGCGGTGGTCGATTCCTATCGCGACCGCCGCGTCATCGGCACGCTGACCGAGGCCTATGTGTTGCGCCGTTATTCCGCGGCGCTCGAGGGCCGCCGGCGGGATATGATCGGAGAGGATTGAGCGGCGGATCGGGCGTGGGCCGGCGGAATTTTGCCCGCGCGTTTTATTGCGGCTCGATCGAGGCGAACTGCGCCACGTCCATCCATCTGTGCGTCTCTTCGGAGATCAGACGCCTGAATTCTTCGGGTGTCGACGACTTCGGCGTAAAGCCGAGCGGCAGAAAACGCTGGATCACGTCCGGCTTCTTCGCGAATGCGGCGACTTCCTTTGCGAGCTTTTGCTGGATCGCGGCGGGCGTGTTGGCGGGCGCCAGCAGGCCAAACCATACGCCGACATCGTATGCAGGACCGCCGGACTCCATGATGGTCGGCACGTCCGGCATCGAAGACAGGCGCGTCGCGGTGGAAACCGCGATCGCCCTGATGCGGCCGGTCTCCATCATCGGCCGGACCGTCACGGCGGTCGCGAACACGACTTGCACGTCATTGCCGGCAAGTCCGGTGATGGAGGGGGCCTCGCTCGGATAGGGCACCTTGACCAAATCGATGCCGGCCATCTTCTTGAACAATTCGGTGGCGAGGATCTGTCCGCCGCCGAAGGCGCCGTAGTTCAGTTTGCCCGGATTCTTTTTGGCCAGTGCGACCAAGTCGGCGATGGTTTTGACCGGCAGTTGCGCGTTCACCGCGACGACGAAGGGACTGACCAGCATTTCGGAAATCGGTGCAAGATCCTTCTCGACGTCGAATTCCGGTTTCTTCAAGTAGACCTTGAAAGTCGGCAGTGAGGGGGTTCCGAGCAGCAAGGTGTAGCCGTCCGGCGCGGCGTGAACCACGGTTGAAATCGCGATGGCCGTGTTGGCGCCGGGCTTATTCTCGACCACGACGGTTTGGTTCAGCGCCGCCGCAAGATAATCGCCGAGCATTCGCGCGGCGATGTCCGAGCTTCCTCCCGGCGTATTACCGACGATGATTTTGATCGTGCGTGACGGATAATCTTGCGCATCGGCAACGACGGCTACCGATGCCAATGCAAGTGCCGTTAGGGTCGCCGCAAAGGCGAGCAAGAAGTCGCTCGCGCGCTTTCGTGGCATTGGCATGGTCCTCCCGATCCTTCTTATTATTGTTGCCATTCTACCCGATGTGGTCGAGTCTTGCACAAAATTTTCGCGTCGGCGAGAATTTTGTCAACCCGAGCGGAGGAACGACCGGATGAGCAAGACCTACGAGACTATCATCATCGAAAAAGAGGGCGGCATAACCTGGGTGATTTTCAACCGGCCCGAGAAGCGCAATGCGATGAGCCCGCAGATGCACTTCGAGATGGAAGAAGCGCTCACGGTGCTGGGACAGGATCCGGAAACCAAAGTATTGATCTTGACGGGCGCAGGCGCGTCGTTTTCCGCTGGTCAAGATCTCAAGCTCTACTTCCGCGAGATGGCCGACGATCCCGTGGGGCGCGCCAAGGCCCAGCACGCGTCCAATCAATGGCGTTGGCACCGGCTGACGAATTTCCCCAAGCCGACCATCGCCATGATCAACGGTCACTGCTTCGGCGGCGCGTTCACACAGGTTTGCGCCTGCGACATCGCGATCGCATCCGACGACGCGCAGTTCGGCTTGTCCGAGGTGAATTGGGGCGTCATACCGGGCGGCATCGTGAGCTGGAACGTCGCGGAAATTCTGAGCTATCGCGATGCGCTTTTTTACGCGATGACCGGGCTTCCTTTTAACGGCCAAAAGGCTGCCGAAATTCGGCTGGTCAATTATTCGGTGCCGGCCGCGCGCTTGCGCGAAGAAACCGTCTCACTGGCAAAGCTTCTGATGGAGAAGAATCCGAACACGCTGCGCTTCACCAAGGAAGCCATTCGCGCGGTGAAGGGAATGTCGCACGACCAGGCGCAACAATACCTGTTCACCAAGCTTCAGGCGCTTCAGGGGATCGACAAGGAAGCGCACAAGAAGGGCATCGCGCAGTTCCTGGACGAGAAATCCTATCGGCCGGGAATGCAATCGTACAAATCGTGAGCGTCGTCGAAAGTCGCATGAACATAGACACGGAGACAGAAATGAGCACGACGCACGTGTACGAGCAGGCGGCGCTACGGCATTCGTCGGATGAAATTCGAACCAGACCGCTGGCGCCCTCGATCGGAGTCGAGATCACGGGTGTCGATCTGAGCCAGCCTATGAGCGACGCGACCTTCGCCAAGGTGCTCGATGCCTGGTACAAAAACCTCATCATCCTGTTCCGCGATCAGCATCTGACCGAGGATGATCAGGTTCGGTTCGGCGAACGATTTGGGCCGCCGGCAATAAGCCACACGCGGCGGTTTACGACGAACAATCCGGCAGTGATGCTGATTTCGAACATCCGAGAGAACGGCGAACTTATCGGCGCGCTGCCTGACGGCGAGATGAATTTTCACACCGACCAGTGTCATCAGGAGCGGCCGGCCATGGCTTCCATGCTCTATTCGCTGGAAGTCCCGAGCCAGGGCGGCAACACGCTCTTTGCCAATGCGTATTTGGCCTATGAAACGCTTCCGGAGGCGATGAAGCGCAAAGTCGAAGGGCGCAGGGCGCTCAACGCTTACGACTATGACAACGCCTCTACCATCCGCGGCACCAAATTGCGCGACGGCATTCCATCGTACTGGCACCCGATCGTGCGAACCCATCCGGCGACGGGCCGCAAAGCGCTCTACGTCAATCGGTTGATGACGGTCGCCATTGAGGGCATGACTGATAACGAAGGAAACGACCTCCTGAACGCCCTGTTCGATCATCAGGAGAAGCGTGAGTTCGTTTATGAGCACGTGTGGCGGCCGCACGACGTTCTGCTGTGGGACAACCGCTGCACGCTTCACGCCCGCACGGATTTCAGCGCCGCGGAGCGCCGCCTCATGCGGCGGTTGACGATCCTCGGCGAGAAGCCTTTTTGACGGCGTCGCCGCCTACGGCCGCTGCCGTAACCCTGACCCGTACCGTTCAATCCAGCGGCTGAATGCGCACGACGTAGCCTTCGTGGTCGACGTACCAGACCGTCACCGGGTTGGTCGAATTGTCGATCCAGCTTTCACGGTCGATGCCGTAAGGCTCCGGCAACACATATTCGGTGAACCGCTCGGTCTTCGGCTCGAAGCGGAAATACCGCCCCGAATGCATCTCGCCGCCCCAGACTTCGCCGTTCTTGTCGGCCATGGCGGTGTACATGGACGCGTAGGGCGTTGGCAGCGGATATTCGTGAATGCGCTTCTCGGCCATGTTGAACTCGACCAGTTCGCCGCCGCGGCCGCCGGCCCAGTAGTTGTCGTTCAGGTCGAATTCCCCGCGCGCCGGGCCCGAATTAACGCTGGTGTCGGGCTCATAAACCTCGCCCGATTTGCTGTCGGCGACGACGACGCCGTCGCGCGGCCAGGCGCCGCCGCCGAAATAGCGACCGTCGGCGCTGATGGCGCTGCCATAGGTGCCGGCGAATTTTTTGGTGATGAAGCTCAGCACCGGATCGCCGGTCAGTGAATCGACCTTGGACACTTTCTTATCGCGCGCTTTCCAGATGTAGCCGTTCTGATCGAGCGCGTAGTTGCCGCCCATCGGCGAGTTCAGCGCCTCCTTGACGTGCCAGGGAATGATCTTGAACTCCCCGGTCTTGGGATCGAGCCGCCAGATATTGTGCGCCCAATTCTCCGAGCCCCAGACGTAGCCGTCCTTGTCGACGTGAATCCAATGGGTGCCCGGCAGACCGCCTTGTTGCACCGGCGGTACGTGGAACTCCTGGACCACGCCGTCCTTGGGGTCGAGCCTGCCGACATAGGAGCTGCGATGGGTGCTGTACCAAATATTTCCGTTCGCATCTCCCGACACGTCGTGCGTCGCCGGTTCGAGCCGCGGCAATTCGTATTCAGTGATAATGACGCGGGTCTGCCGGCCCCGCGGCCGCGGCAACGCGATGAAACCGGGATCCGGCGACTGCGGACCGCGAACGGTCGCCAGCCAATGCACCAAGCGCGCTTCATCCTCATCGGAGAAGCGGCCGCGGGCGTTCACGTTGATGAGCGGCGAGCCGGCGCCGTGAATCATCCTGTAGACGATCTTGCCCCAGCTCGCCTCGTCATAGTGATTGCGGAATATCTGCTGATAGGAATGGCACCAGTTGCAGTTGACGGTCAGCAAACGTTTTTCCGCGCCGGTGCCGGAAAGGCTCATGAGCCATTCCGACCCCGTCATCTGCGCGGCGATCTCCGGGTAGGGCGGCAGCACATCCGAATTGGTCATCCGCTCAAGCGAAATGTCGGCAAGATTATTGGCGCCCTCGATCGCCATTTCTTCCTTCACGTAGGGGAAGAATTCCCGCGGTTGCGCGATTCGCAACGTGTAGGTGCCAGCGGCGAGCTTCGGGAATTCATAGCGGCCATTGGCGTCGGTATAGACCGTGGTGCGAATCGCGGTGTCCTTGGCGATCAACTGCACCATCATGCCTTCGAGCAGATCGCCCTTGGCGGTTTTGACGACGCCGTGCGGGCCGCCGGATAGATTGTTCGCCTGCGCCACGCTGGTCTGCACGGCGTGGCCGAGATAACGCGGATTGAGCGGAGGCGCGTCGGAATTCCAGCAGCATCGCTCGCGAATGAAGCTGACGAGATCGTTCAGGTCGGCTTCGCTGAGCGTGTTCTTGTACGCCGCCATGTCGGCGCTGCCGTTGCGGATCTGATTTTTCACCGTTTCGTCGTTCACCGGGTCGCCGGAGATCAGGGACGGATGCTGATACAGGCCGGTGAGCTTGGGGACGTCCTTGGTGAATTCATTATGGCAGAACCAGCACTTGTAATAGAAAATCTCGCGGCCGCGCTCCGGCCCGCTGGTGGCGGCTTTCTTGAATTGGTAGATCTCCGCCGAGCGCTGCAGATAATCCGTGGCCGGTTCTTTGCCGGTTTTGCCTGCAGTGTCCTGCGCCAATGCCGCTGTCATTGCGAGTGTCGAGGCGGCCAACACGGCGGCGATCGTCGGGATCGATCGGATCGAGCTCATTTCCTCCCCCGGATATGTTTTGCCGGCCGCCTCAGACGTGCATCGCAGCGGCACGGACAGGGCAGATCGGCAATTTTGTCCAATGATAGGCGCTTTCGGCCGCGGCATCGAGGCCGCAGCCGGAAAGATTTTTATGTTGCGCTGTCGCTCCTTCTTACAAATGATGGCGGCGATGGACGAGCGTACGAAAGTCGATTGCGTCGCCAATGCCCAAGCGCTGGCGCCGGTCATCGCCGCGGCGGCGCCGCGAACCGAGGCGCGTGGGGAGCTGCCGCCGGATCTGGTTGCGGCTCTGCACGAGGCGCGCCTCTATCGTATGCTGGTGCCGCGCTCGCTGGGCGGCGAGGAAATCGCGCCGGTTGAGTTCGTCCAGGCGGTCGAGACCATCGCCAAGGCTGATGCCAGCACCGCATGGTGCATCGCACAAACCTCGGTCTGTTCCACCATCTCGTCGTGCCTGCAGGCATCGATCGCCGAAGAGATTTTCCTGAAAAATCCGCGCGGGGTCTTGGCCTGGGGCCCGTATGGCCGCAACGGCCGGGCGGTCGCTGACAAGGGCGGGTTTCGCGTTTCCGGCGAATGGCCGTTCGCCAGCGGCAGCCGGCAGGCCACCTGGCTTGCGGCGCATTGTCCGGTGTTCGAGGCGAACGGCGAACGGTGCCGCGACGCCAAAGGCGACCCACTCGATATGACTTTCGTGTTTCCCCGCGAGCGCGCGACGATCAAGAGCGACGTCTGGCATGTCATCGGCCTCAAGGGCACCGGCAGCGACACCTATGCGCTGAACGATCTGTTCGTGCCGGAGGAACGCTCCATCACCGCCTTGGCGCGCAGTCCCGCCGAGCGGCGCGAGCGCGGGCCGCTTTATGCTTTCACGGTCTATCAGCTTTTCGGCGCGAGCTTCGCCGCGGTCGCGCTCGGCATCGCGCGCAGCACGCTCGACGCCTTCGTCGCTTTGGCGCAAGCGAAAACGCCGACCGGCGGCACATCCCTCCTGCGCGACAGCGCCGTGATCCAGTCTCAGGTCGGCGTGGCCGAGGCACAGCTTGCCGCAGCGCGCGTCTTTTTTCTTCGGGCGCTGGAGGAGATTTGGCAGGCGGCATGTTCGGGCGCGATTGCGATCGATCATCGCGTACAACTGCGCATGGCATCCATCCACGCGAGCCAGCAGGCGCGCCAGGTGACCGACGCCGCCTACCACGCCGCCGGCGCGACGGCGATTTTCGAGAGCAATCCGTTCGAACGGCGCTTCCGCGACATGCACGCGGTCTCGCAGCAGGTGCAGTCGCATTTTTCCGTGTATGAAGCGATCGGCCGCCATTTCCTCGGTCTGCCGCTGAACTCGCGGCTGATCTGAGATGCGGGACATTGCGCAATGAACGAAGACGAGCGCATCGCCGGGCTCATGCAGAAAATGCTGCGCAAGAAGCTTTACGTCCTGATCTCGAGACCCGTGGTCGCGCCGGAGAAGCTCAAGCCATTCCTGGCGGCTCATCTCGAATATATGATCGGTCTCGAAAAGCGCGGCTTTGTGTTCGCGTCCGGTCCGCTCGCCGACGGTGAAGGCCCGCCGAGCGGGCAGGGCCTGACCGTGCTGCGCGTCGCTGGCGCGAACGAGGCGCGCGCGCTTGCCGAAGCCGACCCGTTTTATGCCAACGGTCTGCGCACCTTCGAATTGAAGGAGTGGACCATCATGGAAGGTACACTGGGAGTAAAGATCAATCTCTCCGATCAAACGATCGAAGTGATGTAAGACGAAGTGACATAAGAAAAAGCATTTAGAGGGAACGCCCATGGAGACCATCGGTTTCGTCGGGGTCGGCAAGATCGGCATGCCGATCTCGGAGAATTTGATCAAAAGCGGCCGGCGCGTCGTCGGCTACCGGCGTTCGTCGCTGGCCGAATTCGAACGGATCGGCGGCGTGCCGGCGCGGTCGTCGGCCGAGGTCGGCGCGCAGGCCGACATTGTCTTTTCCTGCTTGCCCTCGAGCGAAGCGCTCGAGGAGGTTGTGCAGGGTCCGAAGGGACTCGTGCAGTCGGCGCGGCCGGGCCAGATCGTGATCGAGCTCGGGTCGCACCCGGTGCCCGACAAAGAGCGTCAGATCGCGCCGCTGGCGGACAAAGGCGCCATTTTCATCGACGGCGAAGTTTCGGGAACGCCCGGCATGGTGTCGGCGCGCAAGGGCGTGATCTATCTCGCCGGCGACGCCGGCGCCTGCAAGAAGGTGGAAAGTGTCGTCGCCGGTTTTGCCGATTCGTGCCTCTATTTCGGCGCGTTCGGCGCCGCGAGCCGCGTCAAGCTCGTCAACAATCTCCTGGTCGCCCTCAACATCGCGGCGACCGCCGAAGCCATGGCGCTCGGGCTTAAGGCCGGCGTCGATGTGCCGTTGATGATCAAGGCCATCGCCACCGGCTCAGGCGGCTCGACGCAATTCGGCATTCGCGCGCCGTGGATGGCGGAGCGCCGCTTTTCGCCGCCGCAAGGCACCGTGCCGGGTTTGCAGCATTATTTCGACATGATCGCGGAGTTCGCCGACGGCGTCGGCGTAGCCACGCCGATGCTCGATTGCGCCGCCAAGCTTTATGAGCGGTTCATGGACATGGGTTTCGGCGAATACGACGTCGCCAAGATGGTCGATGTCATCGGCGCATTGCCGCGTTCCAAGCAATAAAGGGAACACAGAAGGAGAGTTCGCATGATCCGCGTCAAGAAGATCGCCCATGCCAGCTACGAGGTGCCGGACCTCGACGCGCAGGCCGATTATTACAGCAACATTCTCGGCATGACGGTCGCCGCCAAGGAGAAAGACGCAGTCTTTCTCGCCAACACGGTCGATCACCACTCCGTCGTGCTGCGCAAGGGCGCGCAAGCCAAATGCGTGCGCGTCGGCTTCCAGATCGGCGAGGCCGACGATCTCGGCGAATACGAAAAGCAGGTTCAGGCCCATGGCATCAAGACGCAGCGCAGGAAGGATCCCGAACCTTCGATCGCGGAGCTGCTCACCTTCGAGGACCCCAAGGGCACCGTGATGGAGGTGTTCAAGCGCGCCGATTTCTCGCACCAAAAATTCCAGTCCAAGGGCATCGTGCCGCACAAGCTCGGCCACGTCGCCTTTCACGTCACCGACGTCAAGCACACGACGAAGTTCTATTGCGACGTGCTCGGTTTCCGCGAGTCCGACTGGATGGGGGATTTCTTCTCGTTCCTGCGCTGCGGGCCGGATCATCACACCATCAATCTGATGGAGACCGGATCGAACCGGCATTTCCACACCGCCTTCGAGCTGCGCGACTGGGGCCACATGCAGACCGCGTGCGATTTTCTCAGCGTCAACGGCTACAAGCTGCTGTGGGGACCAGGCCGGCATGGCATTGGTCACAATCTCTTCACCTATCATCGCAGCCCGGCCGGCCTCATCACCGAGCTGTTCGCCGAACTCGATCGCATGAACGAGGAGCTCGGCTATTTCGAGCCGCGGCCGTGGCATCGCGACAATCCACAGCGTCCGAAAGTATGGGCCAAGGACCCGACGGCCTCCAATCTCTGGGGCATCATGCCGGGCGACGAAATGCACAAATGATGCGGTGACGCGCCGCAAAGCCTCGTGCCGCCGCCGGATGACGCAAAAAGTATGGGGAGGACCGATGAGGAAGCACTTCGCTTGTTGTGCAGTGACGGCCTTGGTCTGCCTGTCGGCGGCCACGGCGCAAGCGGCGCCATCACAACGGGATGAC
>DATJYT010000458.1:0-15716 GCA_035499475.1 Xanthobacteraceae bacterium
GAGCACGCTGTCGGTGGTGTCGACGAGCGTCATTCCGGCGGTGAACAGCGCCGGAAAAATCAAAATGATGGCGAAGGTCATCCCGCCGGACGCCTGGCTCGCCGCGACGGTGAAGAGGCTGATTTCGGTCGCGGTGTCGAACCCGAGCCCGAACAGGAAGCCGACGGGAAACATCTGCCAGCTTCGCGACACCATGCGAAACAAGGGCCGGAAAATGCGCGCCAGAAAGCCGCGGCTGGAAAGCAGCATGTCCAATTCCTGCTCGGCGACCGGCTCGCCACGCCGCGCGCGCCGAAAGCTGCGCCACACACCGCGCAGGATGACGAGGTTGATGGCCGCGATGGCGAGCAGGAAGAACGCCGAGGCGCCGGTGCCGATGATGCTGCCGATGGCCCTGAATTCGAGGAAGCGGCCCTGCAGCGCGAACGCCGTTGCGGCAATAGCCGCCACGGCAAGCGTGATGGCGAGCGAATGGCCGAGCGAAAAGAACAGGCCGACCGCGAACGGCCGCTTGCCCTCCTGCATCAGTTTACGCACCACATTGTCGATGGTGGCGATATGGTCGGCGTCGACGGCATGCCGCAAGCCCAGCACGTAAGCGAGGAACGCCGTGCCAAGCAAAGTCGGACGGCCGCTGAGCGCGATCACCGCCCAGGTCCATACCGCCACATTTGCAGCCACCAGAACGACGTAAATCGCGCCGATCTTGGCGCGCACATCAGCCGATGTGTCATCGACCGCCGTCCTGAGCAAAGAAAGCATGATGCGGTCCTCGCTTGACCTGCCGCCTGCTGCCGGCGCGAGCGAGGACCAAAAGACTTTCATCTTTCGGATCATCCACAGGCACACCCCGACCCGTGTTTGTCGCGTCGACTAGGCCCGGCGGCAGGTCTCCTGGCTCGCGGATCGGCGCCTCGTCCTGCCTTCCCGGAGGCGCGCGTGCCTCCAGTGGCTTAACCGAACGAGACTTCCCGCTCACAGTTGCGGGGGCAGCTGCGGATTTGGCGTGCGCTCACGCGCGAGCCTCACCGCATTCCCTTTTCGCCCTCTCGCGAGGGACCGTCGGTGCGCTAGTGATAGATTTCGCCGGGCCGCCCTGTCAATCTCGCGCCTGGGCCAATGCCCATGTGCAGCGTGTTGCGATGTCGAGCCTGTCCAGACTGACTTTTGTGATTGGTGGCGCCCGTTCGGGCAAGAGCCGCTATGCCGAAAGTCTCCTCGCCACACTGCCGCCGCCGTGGACTTATGTGGCGACGGCGGAAGCTGGCGACACCGAAATGGCCGAACGCATCGGCGCTCATCGTTCGCGACGCGGCGCCAACTGGGAAACCGTCGAAGCGCCGCGCCATCTCGCCGCCGCACTGGAAGTTTCCAGGTCGAAGCCGATCTTGGTCGATTGCCTCACCTTGTGGCTGTCGAATCTGCTTCTTGCGGAAGCCGACATCAACGCTGAGGTCGCCGGGCTGGAACGGGCGTTGGCGGCACCCGGGTCGCCAATCGTGCTGGTAGCCAATGAAGTCGGCTATGGCATCGTCCCGGAATATCCGCTCGGGCGACGGTTCCGCGATTGGCAAGGCGTCCTCAACCAGCGCATCGCGGCGCGCGCCGACCGAGTTGTCCTGGTCGTCGCCGGGCTGCCGCTCGCCATCAAGGGAAGCTTGCAGGAGACGCCATGAACGATGCAATCGATAAAGCCGACGCCGAGCGCCATCGCGCCAAGATGGCAAAGCGCAAAGCCGTCCAGGATGCCGAGGTTGCCGAAAAGAAAATCGAGAAAGGCCTGCTGATCGTCCATACCGGCACCGGCAAGGGTAAGTCGACGGCGGCGTTCGGTCTGGCGCTGCGCATGCTCGGTCGCGGCCACCGCATCGGCGTGGTGCAATTCATCAAGGGCGCCTGGCACTCCGCCGAACGCGACGCGCTGGCTCGGTTCGGCGACCAGGTCTCGTGGCACACTATGGGCGAAGGCTTCACGTGGGAGACGCAGGATCGCACGCGGGACGTTGCGGCGGCCGAGCGCGCCTGGTCGAAGGCGCGCGAGCTGATGGCCGATCCGACCTTTTCACTCGTCGTTCTCGACGAGATCAACATCGCGCTGCGCTACGACTATCTCGATCTCAACGCCGTCGTCGCCGCGCTCGTGCAACGGCCGCCGATGCTTCATGTTGTCGTGACCGGGCGCAACGCCAAGCCGGAGATGATCGCCGCCGCCGACCTCGTCACCGAGATGACGCTGGTCAAGCATCACTTCGCCGCCGGCGTGAAAGCGCAGCCCGGCATCGAGTTCTAACAATATGCCAGCGCGCGCGCTCATGTTTCAGGGCACCGGCTCGGATGTCGGCAAATCGCTGATCGTTGCCGGCTTGGCGCGTGCGTTCACCCTACGCGGTTTCAAGGTGCGGCCGTTCAAGCCGCAGAACATGTCGAACAATGCGGCGGTGACGGCGGACGGCGGCGAAATCGGCCGCGCGCAGGCCTTGCAGGCGCTTGCGGCCCGCACCCCGCCGAGCGTTCACATGAACCCGGTTCTGCTCAAGCCGCAGAGCGAGATCGGCGCGCAGATCGTCGTCCAAGGCCGTGTCTACGGCAGCGCCAAGGCCGCGGCCTACCAGCACATCAAGAGCGAGCTTCTCCCGCTGATCCTCGACAGCTATGGCCGCATGTGCCGCGAGGCCGACATCGTGCTCGTCGAGGGCGCCGGCAGCGCCTCGGAAATCAATCTGAGGGCGAACGATATCGCCAATATGGGTTTCGCGCGCGCCGCGGATATTCCCGTGCTCATTGTCGGCGATATCGATCGCGGCGGCGTCATCGCCAGCCTTGTCGGCACCAAAGCCGTGATCGCACCCGACGACGCGGCGCTCATCTGCGGCTTCATCGTCAACAAGTTTCGCGGCGACGCCGCGCTGTTTGCCTCCGGAATGGAACGTATCGCCGCGTTGACCGGCTGGGAAGCGTTGGGGCTGGTCCCGTTCTTCCCCGATGCGCGACTGCTGCCGGCCGAAGATGCGCTGGCGATCGATGCCGCTCGGCCGAAAAAGCCGAACGCACGCCTGCGCATCGCAGTGCCAATCCTACCTCACATCGCCAATTTCGACGACCTCGATCCACTCGACGCCGAGCCTGCGGTCGATGTCATTCGGGTGCGGCCGGGCAAGGCGCTGCCCGGCGATGCCGATCTCATCCTGCTGCCTGGCTCGAAGGCGACGATCGCCGACCTTGCGGCCTTGCGCGACGCCGGCTTTGACATTGACATTGCCGCGCATCGCCGCCGCGGCGGTGCGGTCCTCGGCCTTTGCGGCGGCTACCAGATGCTGGGACGTAAGATTTCTGATCCCGACGGGATCGAAGGACCGCCCGCGACGGTTGACGGCCTTGGACTGATCGAGGTCGAAACGACCTTGTCGTCCGACAAGCGCCTCGAAACGGTATGCGGCACGACAACCGATGGCGTCTCGTTTTCCGGCTACGAGATGCACATGGGCGTCACCCGCGGCCGCGACAGCGCGCGGCCGTTTGCGCGGCGCGCCGACGGATCGCCCGAGGGGACGGTTTCGGACGACGGCCGGGTCGTCGGCACGTATATCCACGGCCTGTTCGCCGACGACGCGCAGCGCGCCGCATGGCTTGATCGCTTCGCCGCCGGCAAGGCCGCCGTGGCTTTTGAGACCTCGGTGGAGCAAACGCTCGACGCGCTCGCCGCTCACCTTGCCGCCCATCTCGATCTCGATCGGCTGCTTAAGATCGCACGATGAGCGGGAAAAGGGCGATGAGGATCACGATCAACAGCGCGTCAGCGCACCAGTAAAGCGCCAGCGCGCGGCGAATATCGGCCGCATCGGCATTCGGCCGGCCGTCGCCCATCGTCGCATCGTTGACCGGTATCCCGTTGTAGGTGCGCGGCCCCGCCAGCGCGAGGCCGAGCGCTCCGGCGACCGCGGCTTCGGGATAACCGGCATTCGGCGAGCGGTGCTTCGACGCATCCCGCCATACTGCATTCCATGCCGCCGCGGTCGAAGTATCGGATCGCATCGTTGTTGCGATCACCAGCAGCAGGGCGGAGAGCCGCGAGGCCGGCAGGTTGATGACATCGTCGAGCCGGGCCGCAGCCCAGCCAAAGGCCGCGAACCGCGCGGTGCGATGCCCGATCATGCTGTCGGCGGTATTGATGGCCTTGTAGACTGCGACGCCCGGAAGGCCGCCAACGGCCGTCCACAGGACTGGGGCCACGATGCCGTCGGAGAAATTCTCGGCAAGGCTTTCGATCGCCGCGCGGGCGACGCCGGATTCGTCGAGCGTCGCGGTGTCCCGGCCGACGATCCGCGCCACCGCAGTACGGGCTGCCTCAAGGCCGTGCCGCTCGAGGCTGAGGGCGACATCGGCGACGTGCCGGTACAGGCTTCTTTGCGCGAGGAAGGTGGCGGCGAGAATGGCGACCAGCACCGCTCCATACGGCAGACGAAGCAACTCACGCTGCAACGTCACGGCAATCGCGCCGACAATAGCGAGAAGCACCAGGATCGCGACGATTCCGCCGAGATATCGCCGCACCGGGGCCTGCTCGCGATTAAGATATCGCTCCAGCGTGGTGATCAGCTTGCCGATCCAGACCACCGGATGGCCGATCGCGCGATACAACCAGTCCGGATAGCCGAAGCAGAGCTCGATCAGCATGGCGAAAAGCGCGATCGCGAGAGACATCTTCCTCCATCACTCCGGCGACGAGCCGCTGTTGCATGGCGGTGATCTGACCGCCGCCCGCCGTCGCTTCCGCGGCGCGCCCGAACCTTTCCTCGACTTATCGACCGGGATCAATCCTTATCCCTATCCGGTGCCGCGGCTGGCCGGCGATGTCTTTGCGCGCCTGCCGGAATCGACCGCCGGCGCCGCCCTCGCCGCGGTGGCCGCCCGAACCTACGGCGCGCCGTCTGCGCACCACGTCGTGCCGGCACCCGGAACGCAGATTTTGCTTCCTCTCGTCGCCGGGCTGGTGCCTCCAGGGCACGCTGCGATTCTGTCCCCCACCTATGCCGAGCATGCCCGCGCCGCTGCGATCGCCGGCCACCGCGTAACACTGACGCAAGATATCGCCGAGCTCGGCAAGGCCGACCTGGCGGTCGTTACCAATCCCAACAGTCCCGACGGCCGCCTCATCACGCGAGGCACACTGAGTGATCTCGCTCGGGAACTGCGCCGTCATGGCGGTATGCTCGTCGTCGACGAGGCTTTCATGGATGTCGCACCGGAAGGCGCGGGCTTCGTCGTGGAGACGGCACACAGCAATGTCATCGTGTTGCGCTCCTTCGGCAAGTTCTTCGGCCTCGCTGGGCTGCGGCTCGGCTTCGCCGTGCTCGAGCCGCGGGCGGCCTCACGGTTGGCTGCCAAACTTGGTCCTTGGGCGGTCAGTGGGCCGGCCTTGGCGATCGGCGCCAAGGCTCTTGCCGATGCCGCCTGGATTGAACGCACGCGGCGCCGATTGTCGAAAGCATCACAGCGGCTCGATGCGATGCTGATCGATTGCGGTCTCGACGTGATCGGCGGCACCGCTTTGTTCCGCCTTGTGAGCACGCCCGCGGCCGCCGCGCTGTTTGATCATCTCGGCCGCACCGGAATCCTGGTGCGCGCATTTCCGGAGAACCCTGCGTGGCTGCGCTTCGGCTTGCCGGCGAACGCGCGCGCGTGGCGACGGCTGCAATCCGCGTTTGCAGCATTCCGGAAAAGATCGCATTCGCGCTGATCCAAATCGGCCGCGGCAAATTCGTTAATGTGCCAAATCAGTGCAGGTTGAGTGGCACTGGGCTTGCTCCCCATCGGCTGATGCCGGGTGCGTGTTTCGAAACGGACGTTCCGCCGAAACGACGCGCCAGTCGATGAAACAGGAGCGCAGACCGGTCGCATCCGACCGGATCGCGCGAGGGAGAGCGCGGTGTTAACTTTTCGCACTGCCAAAGCGGTTCTTGTGTCGTGGACGGCCGCACGCGTGGTCGCTGTTGCCATGCTGACGGCGATTAACTGGCTTCCGGCGCAGGCTGGTCAGTTCCTCATTGTCGGCGGCTGCACCGGCGGTCGAAACTCGCTCAACTGCGTTGCGCGGTACGGCGAAGCCGGCGATCCGTATGTGCGGCAAATCCCGCCACCGGAGACGGAAGCAGATAAGGCGCGTTGGAGCGAGCGCGATCACAAGTGGATCGACCGCTGCCGGCCCGCGGTCGTGCAAGATACCCTGGGTGTACCGCGCTATCGCTACGCCGCGCGAGGCTGCGAGTTCGGCGTCATCGAATAGCGGCCGCGATCTTCCCGGCACTTCAGCCAGACGCCCGAACGCTGCTGTCTAGCGAACGGGGCTTGTTGACTTCGCGCTTCTCTCAGGATGCTTCATCGCCGCGGTCGTACTGGCGGCGCGGGCCTGTCCGGGCAAATATTTGGCGATGACGATCGGGTCGAGTTGCCTGAGAGCGGAATCCGGCAGCCGATGCCAAATCTCATCCCGGCCGAATAGCGCGATGCCGAGATAGCCGCGAACGGTCAGCAGGGATCCGTCGGGGCTGACCGTCATCATCGCATTGTAGACGTTGCCATCCCGCGGATCGAGGATATTGCCGTCCTGATAGACGAGGCCCTGGCGCTTCATGCCTCGGATGAGCGGAATACCGAGCAAGGGCGCGTCCTTGCGATCATCACGGCAGTAGACGCAGGTCGGATTCGGCGGGTCGCTCGGCCGCAGAAACAATTTGGCGATGACGCCTTCGTAGAGGCCTTCGCGCTCGACGAAAAGGAACCATCCGACGGTGCTGCCGGTTTCCTCGTCGATCTTCTGCCACAGTCCATCGACGGCGGGCTCCGCAGCGGCAACCGGATGAGCAACGGCAACGAGCGCCATGAGACACGCCAAGAGACACGCCGTGAGCACTTTTACGGATTGCACTTTCAATCGCCTCTCCTTCCGCCATCGCCCAAGCGAATCAAGGATCGGGCATTGATGGCGCAGAAATATTTACTCCACAATGCGGTGATTCCTGGACCGTCGGAGTGTTTTGATACCACGCTCGCGCCACGTGTTCCGCTTCTTCCAGGTCATTGAAACCGTTGCGCTTTATCCAAACCGCCCGATGAATTTACCGGCGGTTTGTTTGATGACTATGACAGCCGAGGGACTAATTCCGGTCCGTTGGTCTGTCCGCCGACTCGCGCGTTTCGGTTTCGTCATCGGCTGCAATTTGCGCGCTTGGAATTCGGTGCTGTTCGCGGTGATCAGGGCTCCGTCGCCTTCAGCCGCACGTTGATCTTCAACTGGATTGCGACGCTCCCGTTCAGCGCGCCTGCGGATGCGGGGCTGATCGGCTCGCCGCCGCGGCGCCTTGGGCCGCATGGCGACAATAAGGTTTGAATGGTGCGGCCTCGGTGTTATGTGGACGCGGGGGATACCGCAGTTCTCGCGAAGGCCTGCGCCGCGGCATTCGCGACTATTTTGTGACACGCCGACATCGAGACGAGCGGGCATCAAGACATGCGGGTGTTCGTACCTATATCCGTCGGTGGCTGGGCTCGGCTGTTCAGCCGTTGGGACGTTCTTGCGGTCCTGCTCATCCTGGGTCTGCTGCTGTTCCTTTCGGAAGCAAGCCGAAATTTGTTTCAGCCGCTGGCCGAGCTGCAGCGCACGCCGCCGTCGCTTGATCCGCACAATCTGCCGGAATACGCCGCGCGCACGACCTTGCGCATGCTGGTCGCCATGGCGTTGTCGCTCCTCTTCACCTTCACCTATGCGACGCTCGCGGCGAAGAATAAGCGGGCGGAGCGGCTGCTGGTGCCGCTCCTGGATATTCTCCAGTCGGTTCCGATCCTCGGCTTCATCTCGGTCACCGTCGTCTTTTTCATGGCGCTGGCTCCCGGCCGCGTTCTCGGCGCCGAATTTGCGTCAATCTTTGCGATTTTTACCAGCCAAGCCTGGAACATGGCCTTCAGCTTTTATCAATCGCTGCGCACGGTGCCGACCGAACTCGTCGAGGCTTCGCGCAACTTCCGGCTCAGCCCATGGATGAGCTTCTGGCGCGTCGACGTGCCGTTTGCGATGCCGCAGCTCATCTGGAACATGATGATGTCGATGTCGGGAAGCTGGTTCTTCGTAGTGGCATCCGAAGCGATCAGTGTCGGCAACACGACGGTCACGCTGCCGGGCGTCGGCTCTTACATGGCGCTCGCCATCGAGCGGCAAAATCTGACAGCCGTCGGCTGGGCGATTCTCGCGATGCTGGTGGTCATTCTTCTGTACGACCAGATCCTGTTTCGGCCGCTGGTCGCATGGGCCGATCGCTTTCGCTTCGAGCAGGAGCCGGGGATCGTCGCGCCGCGCTCGTGGGTGCTCGACATACTGCGCCGATCCCGGGTGATCGACCGGCTCATCAGGCCCTTTGGCGTCCTGTGGCGGCGAACAATGCTCGGGCGCGCACCCGACAAAGCCGAGGCGATCAAGCCGGCGACGCAACCGCGGCACGGCTGGATCACGTTCCAATGGAGTCTCGTGGTTTTTGCGCTTGCCGCACTCGCAGCGGTGCAGCTTGTGCGTTTCATCACCCAGGACATCACCCTGGCGGATATCGGCACGACGCTGCTGCTCGGCCTCGCCACGCTGATCCGCGTCGTCATCCTTATCGCGCTTGCCAGCATCGTCTGGGTGCCGGCCGGCGTGTGGGTCGGAACGCGGCCGCACGCTACCCTGCTGGTGCAGCCCGTGGCGCAGTTTCTCGCCGCGTTTCCGGCCAACGTGCTGTTTCCGATTGCCGTCTCGGGCATCGTCGCCTGGAAGCTCGATCCGAATATCTGGCTCAGCCCGCTTATGATCCTGGGCACGCAATGGTACATTTTGTTCAACGTCATCGCCGGGGCTTCGGCGATCCCAGCGGAATTGCGGTCCGCCGCAGCCAATCTTCGTGTGCGTGGCTGGTTGTGGTGGCGGCGGATCGCGTTGCCGGCCGTGTTCCCGTACTACGTCACCGGCGCGATCACGGCCTCGGGTGGCTCCTGGAACGCCAGCATCGTCGCCGAGGTCGCGTCCTGGGGCAACGAACACCTGCAAGCCAAGGGCCTCGGCGCCTATATTGCGGAAAAGACCGATGCCGGCGACTTTCATCACATCGTTCTGGGCATCGCGGTGATGAGCCTCTACGTGGTCCTCATCAATCGCTTTTTCTGGCGGCCTTTGTATCTCTACGCCGAACGCAAATTCCGCCTGGGCTGAGGAGAGTTATCATGAGCGACGCTGCCCTCCTCGACATTCACGATCTCTGCCAGTCGTTCCCGAAGGCCGACGGCGGCGAGCACGTCGTGCTCGAAGGTGTTGAACTCAAGCTTGCGCAAGGGCAGATCGTCGGCCTGTTGGGCCGCACCGGTTCCGGAAAATCGACGCTACTGCGCTTGATCTCCGGCCTGACACTGCCTTCGAGCGGCACGGTGACGTATCTCGGCCAGCCGGTGCTCGCGCCGGCGCCCGGGATTGCGATGGTGTTTCAATCCTTCGCATTGTTTCCATGGCTGACGGTCCTTGAAAATGTTCAGCTCGGGCTCGAAGCGCTGGGACTTCCCGAGCCGGAAATTCGCAAACGGGCGCTGGCAGCAATCGATCTGATCGGCCTCGACGGATACGAATCCGCCTATCCGCGCGAATTGTCGGGCGGCATGCGGCAGCGCGTCGGTTTCGCGCGCGCGCTTGTTGTCCATCCAAACATCTTGCTGATGGACGAACCGTTCTCCGCGCTCGACGTACTCACCGCCGAGACGCTGCGCACGGACTTTCTGGAATTGTGGGGCGAAGGCAAGCTTCCCATCAAGGGCGTCATCCTGGTCACCCACAATATCGAAGAGGCGGTCCTGATGTGCGACCGCATTCTGCTGTTCTCAACAAATCCTGGAAAAATCATTCGCGAAATTCCGGTCGAGCTGCGCCATCCGCGCAATCGTCTCGATCCGCAATTCCGCGATCTCGTCGAAAACATTTATGTGGCGATGACGGCTCGCGCAGCGCCCGCGCCGCATATCGGCGCCGTCGCGGAAAAAGCCGGCAGCGCGACACTCGACACGGTCCTGCCCCGCGTATCCGCGAACACGATGTCGGGTCTGATCGAAACACTCGCCGCACCGCCCTACAATGGCAGCGCCGATTTGCCTGTGCTGGGCGATGAGCTGCACATGGAGGTGGACGATCTCTTTCCGGTTGCCGAATCTCTACAGATGCTGCGCTTGGCCGAGATCGAAGGCGGCGACATCAAGCTGACCGATATGGGGCGACAGTTCGCCGAATCCGGCATGGACGACCGGAAGCGATTGTTTCAGCGACAACTTTTGGCGCATGTTCCCCTGGCCGCTCACATCCGCCGCGTGCTGCAAGAGCGCACCAATCATGTGGCGCCGAAGAGCCGCTTCTTCGACGAACTGGAAGACCACATGACGGGCGAGGCGGCCGAAGCGTCGCTCCGCGCGGTCATCGCCTGGGGCCGCTACGCCGAAGCGTTCGCCTATGACGACGATAGCGGCACGTTCAGTCTCGAAAATCCGACTTAGGCCGATCCGAAAAAGCCTGCTCCGGTCCGGACTCAAGGGCGGAACCCGATTATTCCGATAAATCATTGATTTAACTAATTCGTGCCGTCACGGAACGGGATCGTCATGATCGCGATATCGCAGCGTGCGGCGGCGAGTTTTGCCTGATCGTCGCACTTGCCTACGGCCGTTCAAATGTGGTCATTTCCTGGCCGAGACTGTCGATTGGAGCGGGGCGATGCAACCGATTTTGCACAATCTCGAAGGAGCCGCCCGCGTGCGCTGGCTGTTGCTGGGCTCGCTGGCTCTGAATTTGTTCTTTGTTGGTGCGGCCGGGGCCGTGGCGCTTCGCTATTCAAGCGAAGTGCCGCTTGCCGCCGTGACACGGATCGACCACAGCGCCAGCCAGCGGCTGGAGCGGCTTGCCGGAACTTTGCCTGCTACCGATGCGCAGATGATGCGTGAGCAACTGCGCGCCGATGCTCAGCGGGTTGCGGCCGCGCAGGCGGATCTTCGGCTCTCGCAGGACAAGTACCGCAATAGCTTGCGGGCGGAACCGTTCGACCGCGACGCCATGCTCACCGCGATGGCGGAAGTGCAGACCGCGCGGGAGAAATTCGATCTGGTTCTCCATGACGTGATCGCGGCCGCGGTACCGAAAATGTCGATGGTCGGCCGCAACAAGCTTGCCGATTGGCCGACGGCGCGGCGGGACACTACGCCGCGCTAAGGCTGCGGATCCGGAGCGGCTAAGCCGCGCTGCGCCGCGCGTTGGCGGCGATTGACAGCAGCGCGCGCTCGGCAATCGTCTCGGCAAGCGCGAAGTTGCGCCGCGACGTCAACGTTGCATCGGCAAGTTCGGCCATGGCAGTGGCGAGCCGCGCCGCGGTCCAGATTTTGAGGCCCGCTTCGATGAGCTTCTTTCGTCGGAAATGCAGCGGCGGCTGGACGGCGTCGATCGAGAACGCGTCGCCCTGTTCGATCGCCGTTCGCCATTTATGCAGTTGCGCCACCTGCCGCTGGGCGGCGAACAGAACCGATCCGGCCGACGTTCCCGCCGTGCGCGCCTTTGCAAGTTGCACTTCGAGGTCCGCGGGACGTCCTGCGAAAGCAGCATCGATGATGTCGTCGATCGCAAGCCCCGAGGCGTCCGAAATCACCGCTGTCACGTCCTCCACGCCGACTTGCCCTTGGCCGCGGGCGTAAAGCGTCAGTTTCTCGATTTCGCTCCGCGAGCCTTGCCGATCTCCGCCGAGCAGAGGAATGAGCATTGCGCGCGCGTCGGGCGCAAGATCAAGGCCAGCTTCCCGCATGGCGCCGTCAATCAGCCGTTCACGTTCTCTTTCGCCGTCGGCATAACAAGGCAGCGCTGCGGCATTTTTGGCTCGCTCGCAGATGACGCGTAATGGCGCATTGCGGCGCAGATCGCCAGCCTCGATGATGACGCGGCATTCGCCGGCGGCAAGGGCCAGGAGCGGTTCGACGGCCGGCGCGATATTTCGGTTCCCCGCTTTCACCCATACCGCGCGGCGCCCCCCGAACAGCGGAATCGTCTGCGCCTCCTCGACCAGACGGGATGGGTTGGCGGTCAGCTCCTCGCCGTCGATGCGGGCGAGCGCGAAAGGATCGCTTGGATCGTCAACTGAAGCCTTGACGAGGGCGTTGACGCGTTCGTTGACCAGGCCGGAATCTGGACCAAACACGAGAACGACGGGCCGCGCCGGATCGGGGCGCGCGACGAAGGCATCGACGTCCTGCGCTTTGACGGCAACCATGGCGTGTCGCGCGCTCAGGTGCCGGCGACGAAATAGGACGCCAGCCGATTCTTGATGTTGTCGGCGACGACGCCGGTCGCGCGATCTTCAGCGTCACGCTGCGCACGCTGTTTGGCGAAACGCTGCGCCGCGCCCGGAATGTCATAATCGACGTGAGCGTAAGTCGTTTCGGAGATGACGGGCTTGTTGGTTGCCACTTCGATGAGTTGATAGTTGGCGACGACGGAATCGACCTGGGCGTCCGGCCGGCCGCTCGTCAAGTCGACAATGACTGACATCACCGTCGTCGACACGCTGACCTTGAGTCGATAATTCGGCGCATTGGCTCCGGCGCCGCCGTTGAGATCGTATTGCAGCGCATTGCGCAGTTCGACGGCGAGCCGTTCGGCGGGCTGTCCACGCGGCGCGGCAATCACGGGCACATCGACCGCGGCGAGCTTGTCGCGGACGTTTTCAGACTGGACCGACGGCGCGGAGCCGTAAAGCGGTTCGAAGCAGCCGGCGGTCAGACTCGCCGCCCCAAGCACGAAGGCGAGCCGGCCGATCAGTTTGATCCCTGGGCGATGGTCAAGCCACCACATTGACGATCCGTTGCGGCACGATGATCACCTTCTTGGGCGCCTTGCCGTCCAGCGCCTTTTTTACCGCATCGAGCGCCAGGACGGCAGCCTCTATCTCGGCGCTGCCGGCATTCCGCGCTACGGTCGCCTCGGCGCGCTTTTTGCCGTTGATCTGGACCGGCAATGTCACTGTGTCCTCGACCAGAAGCGCGCGCTCGACTTGGGGCCATGGCGCCTGCGCGACCAGCGTGTCGTGACCGAGCGCGGCCCAACATTCTTCGGCCAGATGCGGCATCATCGGATGGAACAATTGCACAAGAACGTTAACCGCTTCGCGCATGGCCCAGGCCAGATCGGGCGCGGCCTCGGTCCCCCCATCAGATCCCACATCGCCAATGACCCCATTGAGCGTATTGGCGAATTCATAGATGTGGGCGACACAAACATTGAAGTGCAGCTTTTCGATGTCATCGGTGACGCGGTTGAGCGCCCGGTGCGTCGCCTTGCGCAGCCCAAGCGCCGCGGGCCCGAACTGATCCGGCCTTTCGGCCGGCGCCAATTTGGCTATTTCGGCCGCCTCGCCGACCAGCCGCCATAGCCGCTGCGAAAAGCGCCAGGCGCCCTGGACGCCCCGTTCGGTCCATTCCACGTCGCGCTCGGGCGGCGAATCCGACAGCATGAACCAGCGCGCCACGTCGGCGCCGTACTCCTTGATGATGTCGTCGGGATCGACCGTGTTGCGCTTCGACTTCGACATTTTCTCGATGGCGCCGATGGCGATTGCTTCGCCGGTCGTCAGCAAGGTCGCATGCCGGGCATCGCCGTTGCTTTCGATTTTCACTTCGGCGGGCGCCGCCCATTCGCCGTTGGAGCGGCGATAGGTTTCGTGCACGACCATGCCCTGGGTGAACAAGCCGGCAAACGGCTCTTCGAGCCCGACATGCCCGGTCGCCTTCATGGCGCGCGTGAAGAAGCGGCTATAGAGCAGATGCAAGATCGCATGCTCGATACCGCCGATATATTGATTGACCGGCATCCAGGCATCAACCATCGGGCGATCCGTCGGCGCCGTCGTGATCCAAGGATCGGTGAAGCGCTCGAAATACCAGGACGAGTCAACGAAGGTGTCCATGGTGTCGGTCTCGCGGCGCGCGGCGCCGCCGCATTGCGGACAGGCGACATTCTTCCAAGTCGGATGGTGATCGAGCGGATTGCCGGGCCGGTCGAAGGTGACATCCTCCGGCAGCGTCACCGGCAAATCCTTTTCCGGCACCGGCACCACCCCGCATTTCGCGCAATGGATGACGGGGATCGGGCAACCCCAATAGCGCTGCCGGGAGATGCCCCAGTCGCGCAGCCGAAAATTGACCCGGCGTTGCGCGACGGGCCGGTTGCCGCGGCTCTCCTCCTCCAGACGCCGCGCCACCTCTTCCTTGGCTTGCGCAATCGACATGCCGTCGAGGAAGCGTGAATTGATCATGCGGCCGTCACCGTCGTAGGCGGTATCGGTGATGACGAAGCGCTTTGGATCCTGGTCGGGCGGACAGACCACCGGCGTATTGCCGAGGCCATATTTGTTGACGAAGTCGAGGTCACGCTGATCGTGCGCCGGGCAGCCGAAGATGGCGCCGGTGCCATAATCCATCAAAATAAAATTCGCCACATAGACCGGGATTTTCCACGACGGGTCGAACGGATGAACGGCCTTCATCCCGGTGTCGAAACCAAGCTTGTCGGCCTTGTCGATCAACTCCTGCGCCGTGCCGGTGTGTTTGCATGCGGTGATGAACTCGGCGAGCGCCGCATTGTTTTTCGCCGCCGCGCTGGCCAACGGGTGGTCCGGCGCCAGCGCCATGAACTTGGCGCCGAACAAGGTGTCCGGCCGCGTCGTGAAGACCTCGAGTTCGCTCTCGCCGTTCGGCGTCGTTTTTGGATCGAGCGCGAACCGGACCAGCAAGCCTTCCGAGCGGCCGATCCAGTTCTTTTGCATCAGCCGGACTTTTTCCGGCCAGCGGTCGAGCGTATCGAGCGCGTCGAGGAGCTCCTGCGAATATTTGGTGATCTTGAACACCCACTGATTCATCTCGCGCTGCTCGACGAGCGCGCCGGAGCGCCAGCCGCGGCCGTCGATCACCTGCTCGTTGGCGAGCACGGTCTGGTCGACCGGGTCCCAGTTGACCTTGCGCTTCTCGCGCTCGACCAAGCCGACGCGCAAAAAATCCAGGAACATTTTCTGCTGGTGCTTGTAATAGGCCGGGTCGCAGGTCGCGATCTCGCGGCTCCAGTCGAGCGACAGCCCCATGGATTTGAGCTGCTTCTTCATTGCGGCGATGTTGTCGTAGGTCCACGCTTTGGGATGGACCTTGCGCTCCATGGCGGCGTTCTCGGCCGGCATGCCGAAGGCGTCCCAGCCCATCGGATGCAGCACGTTGAAGCCCATCGCCCGCTTCACCCGCGCCACCACGTCGCCCATGGTGTAGTTGCGCACGTGCCCCATGTGGATGCGCCCGGACGGATAGGGGAACATCTCCAGCACGTAATATTTCTTGCGCGGATCGTCGTTCTTGGTCGTGAAGATGCCGCGCTGGTCCCAGATTTTCTGCCAGCGGGCTTCGGCGTCGGCGGGGTTGTAGCGTTCGATCGGCATTGGAATTGCGGTCGTTCCGGCGCTTTCTAGAGTCCTTCGGGACGGTCTGAATACACGTTTCCCGGGCGCCGCGCAGTAGCACCGCTCGGCTCGGGCGCGAGCGTCTGGAAGCGAGCCCGTCGGCGGATTCGCGCTTTTGTGGCCGCCGTGAAAGTCGAGCCCCGACAGATAAACGCCAATCCGGTGCGCCGCCTAACTTGC
>DATJYT010000459.1:0-10103 GCA_035499475.1 Xanthobacteraceae bacterium
CGGCTTTGGATTCCGCACCGAATGCGCGATCCATCTCGACTCCAAGATCACGCTGCACGCGGAAGGCATGGCGCCGGACGCCTATGCGAGCGCCGACCAAGCGGCGGCACGAATCGAGAAGCGGCTGCGCCGTTATCACCGGCGCCTGAAGGATCACCGCGCCGAGCGCATTGACGATCCCGGCTCCATCGACGCGCCGAGCTACGTGATCGCCGCGCCCGGGCACGAAGGCGAAAGTGAAAGTACGAACGGCGGTTTTACCCCTGTCATCATTGCCGAATCGACCACGAGGCTGAAGCAGCTATCGGTGAGCGACGCGGTGACGGAGCTCGACATGACCGGCGCTCCGGTCGTCGTGTTCCGGCATGCCGCGCACGGCGGCATCAACGTCGTTTACCGCCGCACCGACGGGCATTTCGGCTGGATCGATCCGCCCGCATTTGCCGCGTCTAAAACCCATTGACGACGCGGCGGGCGCTCCCTATGGTCCGCCGCCCTTACAGCTTGGTCCCGGACACCGGGCACCGGTGTTTCGGTTATATCACTCGCAGAGATGAACAAGAGCCCAGGGCTCTGCGTTAGGCTGCCGCCTCGGTCCTCAGGTTCCAACCATGCCGCTTAACGATCTCGTCGCGCCGAACGCGATTCTGCCTGCGCTGAAAGTCAACAACAAGAAACAGGCTTTGCAAGAGCTGGCCGCGCGTGCCGCCATGCTCAGCGGGCAGAATGAGCGAGCCATATTTGAAATCCTGATGCAGCGCGAGAAGCTCGGTTCGACCGCCATCGGCAACGGCATCGCCATCCCGCACGGCAAGATGGCCGATCTCCCGCGCCTGTTCGGATTGTTTGCACGGCTCGACCGTCCGATCGATTTCGAAGCCCTCGACGGTCAACCGGTCGATCTCTTGTTCCTGCTGCTGGCGCCCGAGGGCGCCGGCGCCGATCATTTGAAGGCACTCGCACGCGTGGCGCGGCTGTTGCGCGATCCGGCCATCGCCCACAAGCTGCGCGCGTCCCACGACGCCGAAGCGCTCTATGCCGTGCTCACCATGCCGCCGGCGTCAGCGGCATAGCCCGCACCGACATCGCCGCGCGCGGAAGAAATCAGAAGGGCTCGGACGTTTTCCATCCGAGCCCTCCAAACGATGCCTGATACCTGGTGACTGTCTTCCGATTCTCGATCAGTGCACGCTCACCGTCTCGAGCTCCTGGCTCCAGGCATTGGCGATGGCGGCTTCACGGCTGTCGGTCAGCATGATGGGCGTGCCGTCAGCGGCATGCAGCGCGAACAGCTTCTGGCCCGGCTCAAGCTCCGGCATTTTCGCTTGCGGAAACAGCGCGCGCACGTCTTCGGAACGGATCGTCTTGACGTAAGCGATACGTCCGTCGCCGAGATGCGCCAATGCCTCGGTGGACATTCCCGATTTGCTGTCCGTGGTATTTATTTCGCTGGTCATGGCCCTCGACTCCTCTCTGTGTTCTTCGTCGAGTCCTACTCGATTTAGTCGCATTCTTTGATTGAGATCGATTTAACGATACGCTCCGGTTGCGGGCGTACCAAATCAATCGAAAGCAAACCATTTCTCAAATCCGCTCCCGATACTTCCATGCCGTCCGCCAGCACGAAGGTGCGCTGGAATTGGCGCGCGGCGATGCCGCGGTGGATGTATTGCCGGGATTTGTCGTCCTGCTGGCGGCCTCGGATAACGAGCTGGCTCTCCTCTACGGTGACATCGAGTTGATCGCGGGTGAAACCCGCCACCGCCAAGGTAATGCGCAGGCGTTCGGGGCTGTTCCCCTCGCGCGGAATGCGCTCGATGTTATACGGAGGGTAACCATCCGTGGCCTTACCGACGCGATCGAGCACGCGTTCGATCTCATCGAAGCCAAGCAGGAAGGGACTCGATAGCGACGAAACCCTGGACATGGTTTCAAAGTCCTTTGTAAGCGACTTTGCGGGGCCCTTGAGGCACCCCATGCCATACGGGATTGCTCCCGTTGACTTATCCAATATGGCGATACGCGATTAGGCGTTCAAGAACCGTAGGATAAGCCCGCTTTTTTGAACCGTTCGGGGCTATCAGCCGGTGCCAGTCGGCGCGGCAGACATGGCTGCCCCGCGCATCGACGCGCGAAGGCGCCCGGTGGCCTCGGGATCAACCGCAAATGTCTGCGGATCGAGCACGACGCCATAAAGCGCCTTCACCGCCGCAAGCGAGACATAGCCTTGCCTGGCGTCGGCCGCGACCTCCTCGGGCGGGCGTTCGAGCGGCGAACCGTAGCCGCCGCCGCCGCCGGAGCGCAGCCGAAAAGCATCACCGGTCTTGAGCATCGCCACCAGCACCTTGGCGTTCGGAAAGTCCGTCTTCCATTTGCTGTCGAGCCGCAGCGCCACTTCGTTGCCGGTCGCGTCACCGCCGCCCTCCAGGCCCCACGGCTTGCAGTGGGCGCGCTCGACCTGAGTATTGAACGTCATCGGCACCCGCGCCCGCACCACGCGCTCGACGCCGAGCCCGCCGCGGTGACGCCCGGCGCCGCCCGAATCCGGAACCAGCGCGTAGCGCTCGACGACGATCGGAAATTTGACTTCGGACTGCTCGCTCGGGCTGTTGTGGGTGTCGCCGTCGTTGATGCACACCGTTGCCGACACGCCGTCTTCGTTGCGCTTGGCGCCCCAGCCGCCGCCGAGCGGTCCGAAATTGGCGAGAAAGAACTCGGAGGTTTTCGTATTGATGCCGTGCAGTGCAGCGATCAACAGGTCGGCGTGGTGGCCGGCGATGACGCGATCCGGAATGACCGGCGCCAGCGCCTTGAACACTGTATCGACGATCGTCATCGGATAGGTCATCCACCAGCGCATCGGCGCCGGCCGCACCGCACTGATGATGCGGCCGGGCGGCACGATGGCCTTGAGGCTGCGGAACGAGCCGTCGTTGATGGGATAATCGGTCGGCGAGGTTAGGCACTTGTAGGCGACCTGCGAGCAGGCGTAGCCGGTGGTGATGCCGGAATTGTAGAAGCCGCGCACCTGGCGCGAGACGTCGCTGAGATCGACGGTCATCTCGTCGCCCTTGACGGTGACGCGCACGCGGATCGGCACTTTCTTGCCGACATCGATGCCGTCGTCGTCCATGTAGGATTCCGCCTCATAAACGCCGTCGGGTATCGAACGCGTGCGGGCGCGCGCCATGGCCTCGGAATGATCCATGATCGCGGTGATGGCGCCGAGCACCTGCTCGCGCCCATAGCGCTCGACCAGTTCAAGAAATCTCCGCTCACCGGTCTTGACCGCCGTGATCTGCGCGCGCAGGTCGCCCATGGCGCGGTTCGGCATGCGCATGTTCTGCTTGATGACGTCGATGAGCGTGTCGTTCGGCTTGCCGCGATCATGCAATTTCAGGATCGGAATCTGCAGGCCTTCGGAATAGATATCAGTCGTCATGCCGCCGAGCGTGCCGCCGATATCGATCCAGTGCGCCATGCAGCAGGAGAAACCAACCAGCACGCCCTTGTGAAAGATCGGCAGCGTCAGGGTGACGTGGTTGAGGTGGCTGCCGGTGAGGTACGAGTCATTGGTGACGTAGATATCGCCCGCGCGCATGGTCTTGCGGCCGAAGTGCTTGATCTTCGCTTTGACGGTCTCCGCCATGCCGCGGATGAACATCGGCAATCCGATGCCGATGGAAATCGTCTCGCCCGCGGCGGTGAACAGGCCGGTGGTGAAATCGAGCGCCTCGTAGATGATGATGTTGTAGGCGGTGCGCATGAGGTTGGTCTTCATTTCCTCGGTCACCGCGATGACGCCGTTGCGCACGATCTCGGTCACCACCGGATCGACCTTGGGCTTGCGCTTCGCCGTCTTTGCCTTCTTCATGGGCTCTTTCCTCAGATGGTCACTGCCCGCATCGGCCTGACACAATGTTCGGATTGTCGATGCGTCCGGTCATGACGCTTCCAGCTTGATATTGGCCGCGCGAATGACCTTTCCCCATTTCTCCGTCTCGTCGACGATGAGCTTTTCGAAGTCGGCCGACGACATCGGCATCGGCACGCTGCCCATTTCCACCAGCCGCTTTTTCACCTGCGGATCGGCGAGGGCTGCGTTGATTTCCTTATTGAGCCTCTCGACGATGTCGCCAGGAATGCTTTTGGGCGCGCCGATGCCTTGCCAGGTGCTGGCCTCGAAGCCCGGCAGGACCTCGGCCACGGTCGGCACGTCGGGCAGCGCGTCCGAGCGCGTGAGGCTGGTCACTGCCAGGGCGCGGACCTGGCCGGCCTTGATCGCGCCCAGCGATTCCGGCAGCGGACTGAACATCACCTGCACCTGACCGCCGATGAGGTCGGCCAACGCCGGCGCGCCGCCCCGATAGGGGACGTGAACCATGTCGATCCCCGTTTTCATCTTGAAGAACTCGCCGCCGATATGGGAGGCGCTGCCGCTGCCGCCCGAGGCCATGCTGATCTTGCCGGGGTTCGCCTTGGCATAGGCGATGAATTCGGTGACCGTCTTGGCCGGCACCGCGTTGTTGACTTCCATGACCAGCGGCAGGCTGCTGATCATCGCGATCGGGGCGGCGTCGCGGATGAAATTGAAGTTTAGATTCTTATAAAGCGTCGCGTTGGTTGTTACCGAAGCTGGAATAAGAAGAAGGGTGTAGCCGTCGGGTGCGGCATGGACGCCGGCTTCGACGCCGATATTGGTGCCCGCGCCAGGGCGATTATCGATGACGAAGGGCTGGCCAAGCCGCTCCGATAGCCTCTGGGCCATCAGCCGCGCAATGATATCGAGGGCGCCGCCGGGCGCGACCGGCACGATGATGTGCACCGGCCTCGCCGGATAGGCTTCGGCGCTTGCGATGCCGGGAATGCCCGAAACCGCGGCAGCACCGGCTGCGAGATGCAAGAATTTTCGGCGAGGAAGGTTCATTGGGTTACTCCATCAATCTTCGCTGTTGTGACGCTTCAACGTCTTCCTATCGTGATCACCAGATTTCCCAACACATCGACCTCCATGACGTCCCCCGGCATCAGCACCGTGGTCGAAGCGTATTCCTCGATCAGGGCCGGCCCTTTGATCCGGTTGCCCGAGAGCAATTCAGCACGCCGGTAGGTCGGCGTCGCGTGAAAGCGTCCGGCATAATGGACCCCCCGCTTGCCGCCGAATGCCGATCGGGGCGGCGCCTTGGCGCCGCGCGCGATCTTGCGCTGCGGCGGCTTGCGCATGAGGCCGGTGACGGTCGAGCGCAGGCTGACGATTTCGGCGCGCTCTTGCGGCGCCGAAGTGCCGTAGCGCTGCGCGTGCTGCTCGTCGAAATGGCGCTTGATCGCCTCGCGGTCGCCGCGGGCGAATACCGACATCGGCAGGTCGACCGTCACCGCGTGCTCCTGCCCGACGTAACGCATGTCGGCGGCGCGCTTTACGGCGATCTTCTGCGGCTTTACCGACGTGCCGTCGATGGCGGCCCGGCCCTGCTGCTCAAGCTCGCGATAGACGCGCTCGATGACATCGAACTTCGCGTCATCGAGCGGCGTGAACCAGGTGCGCACGAAATCGTAGCGCAAGTCGGAGAACAGCATGCCGAAGGCGGAGAAGACGCCGGGCGCGAACGGTATGATGACTTTGCGCATGCCGATTTCGCGCGCGACCTCGACGGCGTGCAGCGGACCGGCGCCCCCATAGGCAAACAGCACGAAGTCGCCGGCATCGAGACCGCGCTCGGTGGTGACGCCCTTGACCGCGTAAGACATCGTGGTCGCGGCGATGCGCAGGATGCCGTCGGCGGCCTCGACCGCGCTCATGCCCAGCGGTTCGCCGATCTTGCTTTTCAGCGCGCGTTCGGCAGCGGCGATATCGAGCTTCATCTCGCCGCCCAGAAAGCGGTCGGCGCCGAGCCGGCCGAGCATCAAGTTGGCGTCCGTAACCGTCGGCTCCGTGCCGCCGAGCCCGTAACAAGCAGGGCCCGGCGACGCGCCCGCGCTCTGCGGCCCGAGCCGCAGCGAGCCCTCGTCGACGCGCGCGATCGAGCCGCCGCCGGCGCTGACCTCGAAGATGTCCATCATGGCGATCTGCACCGGTAGCGCCTTCTCGTAGCCGCCGATCAGCGCCGCGCCGGTCGTCAGCGGCTCGCCGCGATGGATGACGCCGGCCTTCGCCGTGGTGCCGCCCATGTCGAAGGCGATGGCATTGTCGATCTTGAGCGCGCGGCACAGCGCCTGGGTGCCGATCACGCCCGCCGCGGGCCCGGACTCCAACATGCGAACGCATTGGCTCTGCGCCTGTTCGGCCTCGTAGAGGCCGCCGGTCGATTGCACGACCAGGAACGAGCCCCCGAAGCCCGCTGAACGCATATGCGCGTCGATCTCGCCGATGTAGCGGCGCACTTTCGGCCCGATATAGGCATTGGCGGCGACCGTCGCGCAACGCTCGAACTCGCGATATTCCTGCGACAGTTCATGCGAGGCGGAGACGAACAACCCTGGATGATTTTTCTCCAGGATCGCCTTGGCGCGCCGCTCGTGGTCGGCATTGGCGTAGCAGTTGAGAAACAGGATCGCCGCGGCCTCGACGCCGATCTTTTCGAGTTCCCTGCCGAGCGCGGCGATCTCGTTCTCGTCGAGCGGCGTGTCGATCTCGGCGTCCGCCAGCATGCGCTCCTTGACCTCGAAGCGCAGCGCCCGTTCGATCAGCGGCACGTGCTTCTGAAAGAACAGATTATAGGCGTCCGGCCGGTTGATGCGGCCGATCTCGTAGATGTCGCGAAACCCTTCGGTGATGAGCAATGCGGTCTTGGCGCCGGTGCGCTCCAGCATGGTGTTGATGGCGATCGTCGAGCCATGGAGGAAAAGCCCGGCGGAGCGATAATCGCTGCCGGCTTTGGTCACGCCCGCGGTGATGCCGTCCACCAGATGGGCCGGCGTCGACAACGCCTTGCCGAAGGTGAGTTCGCCGGTCTTTTCGTCGAACACCGCGATGTCGGTGAACGTGCCGCCGATATCCGCCGCGAGCCGCAAGCTACCCTGTGTCATTCGTTCCGTTGCCATTTCGCCTGTGCTCACGCATCGAGCACCACGTATTCGTCCTCGACGCTGACCGGAAATGTCTCCGCGACGTAAGGACCCTCGACAAGGGCGGCGCCGGCCGCGACCGACACCGCAAATTGCCGTGCCCGCACGCGCGAGGGATCGCACCACGATTTGCCGGTGCGGACGTCGAACTCCCAACCATGCCAAGGGCAGCGGATGATCTCGCCGCGCCGCGAATAACGATATTGCCCGGGCTCGCTGGCCTCGATGAGTCCCGTCAAGCGGCCCGCGCAAAGACTGCCGCCCTGATGCGGGCAGCGATTGGCCAGCGCGAAGAACTCGCCCTTGATGTTGAACACCGCGATCTGCCGGCCCCTGACGTCGACCAGCTTGCGCGTCCCGGCCGGAAACTCGCGCAGCGCGGCAATCACGTGTTTCGCCATGCGTACGGCCTAGGCTGCCGCTTCGGCGAGACGGCCGTAGGTGGCGAGCGCGTTGTCGCGCCGGACGCGGCCGTGCAGCTTTTCGGGAATTCCCGCCGGCATGATGTCGTCGCCGTCGAACTGCCAGTGGGGGAAATCTGACGAGAACAGAAGCATGTCATCGGATTGCATGTGGTCGATCAGCTTGGCGACGGCAACCGGGTCGTCGGGACCGTCGAAAGGCTGGACGGTCAGCCGCACGTGATCGCGCACGATCTCGAGCGGCGAACGATCGACCCACGGCACTTCGAGGCGCACGCCGCGCCAGAATTTCGACAGCCGCCACAGAAACGCCGGCAACCAGGTGACGCCGGACTCCAGCAGCACGACTTTCAGCTTCGGATATTTCACGAAGACGCCTTCACAGACCAGACTCGCCACCTGCGACTGAAAGCCCTGCGAATTCGCGCAATAGTCCTCGATGTAATAGGACGGCCAGCCGAGCGACGTCACCGGATGGCGATAGCTCGATCCGGCATGAATGCCGAGCACCAGGCCGTGGCGCTCCGCCGCCGCATAGACCGGCCAATACTGGCGCCGGCCGAGCGGCGCCTCGCCCATGGCGAGGACAAGCACCTGCACGAAGCGTTTGTCCCCGGCGCAGCGTTCGATCTCGGCGACGGCAAACTCGGTATTCTGCATCGGCACCACGATCGAGCCGCGCAACCGCGGATCACGATCGAGCCACTCCTTGGCGACCCAATCGTTAACTGCCTTGGCAAATGCCGCCGCCATATCCTCGCTGTAGAGAAGCTGGACGCCATAAAGGCAATTGCAGATGGCGACGTCGATATTCCAGCGGTCGAGAGCGTGCGTGCGCAAAAGGTCGAGACTGTTCGGCGGCTCGCCGGCCTTGCCACGCCAGTCCGGCCGCGCCGTAAGCGGTGCATTCGGCGGATAGCTGATGGAATCGAGCGAATTCATGCCGCGATCGAGCACGCTGTCGCGCCAATATTCGTCGAGATGCGGCAAGAGCGCCTTCATGCTCGGCACGTTGACGTGAACGTCGCAATCGATCGTCGACCAGGATGCGGCCACGATGTTATTTACCCGGTTTTCTTACGGCTGACATTATCGGCGAGGCAGGCGTCTCAAGGCAACTGAAGCGGACCTGGCAGCGCGCGCTCGGCTTTCGCGGCAAGCTGCGCCTCGTGGCCGCGCACGAAGTTTCCGAAGACGATGATGAAGACGACGGCGGCGGCGCCAAGCACGAACACCATCGGGCCCGCAATCTGCTCGATCTGCCGGCCCAGATAAAATGCCGCAGTGCCGAAGAACATCGCCCACAGCAAAGCGCCGATGATGTTGGTCAGCAGGAAGGGCACCCAAGGCATGCGGTTGGCTCCGGCCAGGATGCCGGCAATAGCCCGCAGGACAGGAATAAACTGGGCGACAATGATGATCTTGCCGCCGTGGCGCAGGAACAGATACTGGCCGAGCTTGATCCGCGCCTCGGTGATCCGCCAATAAAACCCGTAGCGCAGCAGCAGCCAGTAGCCGAACTCGCGCCCGATATAGTAACCGATCGTGCGGCCGAGGATCGACGCGGTCGCAGCCGTCAGGATCACCGCAACGATATTGAGGCTGTGATGCGTCCCCGACATGACCGAGGCGACAATGAGGGAGGTTTCGCCCGGTACCGGAAAGCCGATGCCCTCGAGGCCGATGCAGACGGCGACCACCGCGAGGCCGTAGACGTGAACGAGATGGGCAAGGGATTCCATGGAATGCGTGTACCCGGAACAGCAGTCACTTATACTTGTTCACGGTGGAAAAGAACTCCTTGACTTGATGCCGGCAGATCGCGCAGGCGGGGCGGATCGTTCGGCCACACGGACATTTTAGACAATTTCAAAATTGCGCGTGCGCCCCGCGCGGCACTCATAGGTAGCGGATTATGTACGAGGATTTGCGCGGATTTATCGGCCTCGTCGACAGACTGGGGGCCCTGCGCCGCATCGAAGGCGCTGACCCGCGCTTCGAAATCGGCGGCATCACCGAGATCGCGGCCGGGCTGCCTGAATGCCCGGCTTTGCTGTTCGATAATATCAAGGGTCATGAGCGCGGCTTTCGCATTTTCACCAACGCCACAACCAATGTGCAACGCGCGGCGCTGGCGCTGGGCCTCGATCCGTCGCTGCGGCCCCTCGACGCACTGAAGGCCTGGATGGAGAAGCGAAAAACGCTGCGGCCGCATGCCCCGGTGACCGTCAAGACCGCCGCGTTTCTCGACAACACAATCGCAGCTTCGGATGTCGACGTGACACGCTTTCCGGCGCCGGTCTGGCACCGGCACGACGGCGGGCCGTTCATCGGCTCAGGCTCGCTCGTCATCATGCGCGATCCCGACAGCGGCTGGATCAACGCTTCGATCTATCGCATCCAGGTGCACGGCCCGAACAAGGTCACCGTGCAATTCGACCACGGCGGCCGGCACGGCGCGATCATCGCCAAGAAATATTGGGATCGGGGCGAGAGCTGCCCGCTCGCGGTCGTGCACGGCGAGGACCCGGCTCTGTTCATTGCCGGGTTCGAATATTTGCCCGATGGCCGCTCCGAGTACGAGTTCGCCGGCTCGATCAAGGACGCGCCGATCGA
>DATJYT010000460.1:0-5199 GCA_035499475.1 Xanthobacteraceae bacterium
CGTTCCACATCGCGGTGAATGAAAACGTTCTCCCAGGGGATGAACGCGTTGTCGAAGACGAAGATCGAATCGTTCTCGTCGAAGCGCGAAGTGAGCGGATAATCCCACGGCGAGCCTACCGCCGCGGAGGCGAGCTCGTAGGACGGCCGGCAGATCAGCTTGATGCCGGGCGTGTTCATCGGCGCGATGAACATCACCACCATGCTCGGATCGTTGATCTCCTGGCCCATGTTCTGGCCGAGGAAATTGTAATGCGTCAGCACTGAATTGGTGGCGACCACCTTGGCGCCGGAAACATAGATTCCGGCGTCGGTCTCCTTCTGGATGGTGATGTAGACGTCCTTGACCTGCTCGACCGGTTTGTTGCGGTCGATCGGCGGATTGACCAGCGCGTGGTTGAGAAACAGCACCGCCTCCTGGGCGCGTTTGTGCCAGGCGCGCGCGTTGTCGGCGAACTTGCCGTAGAACTCTGCATTGGCGCCGAGCGTATTGAGGAACGCGGCCTTGTAGTCGGGGCTGCGCCCCAGCCAGCCGTAGGAGATGCGCGCCCAGGCTGCGATGGCGTCGCGCTGCGCCACCACGTCCTCGCGCGAGCGCGCTGCCTTGAAGAACTTGTGGGTGTAGCCGCCCGAGCCGGTGTCGGTCGGCGCGGTAAGCACGTCCTTTTGCTTGGCGTCGTGCAACGCGTCGTAGAGCTGCGCTACCGAGATTGCAGAATTGCGGAACGCCGGATGCGTGGTGACGTCCTTGACCCGCTCGCCGTAGATGTAGACCTCGCGCCCGTCGCGCAGCGATTCCAAAAACTCGGCGCCGGTGAAGGGGCGGTTTTTGCCCTCGAGAATGGCTTCCGGACGATCTGACATCGGGTACTCCAATAATTCTTGTCCGTTATCGGGATGATGGCACAGACTTCTCGCGATAAAACGCCCAAAGCGCAAGCGCGATAACGATCGCGACGGCGAGCACTGCGCCGCGCGCACCGGTGGCCGCAAAGGCGACGGCACCGGCCGCCGCGCCGACCAGAAATCCGACTGCGACCGACAGCACGGTCAGAAGCTGGTCGCGCACCTCGCTATATTCGCGTACCGCCTGTGCGCCCTGGGGGCTGCGGGCGAGGCGCCGCCACGCCATGACCAATTCGGTGACGGTGATGCCGAGTTGCGTCATGTTGCCGGTCATGACGTTGGTCTGCGGAATGCCTTTCATCAGGAGCCGCACCAGCACGCTCTGCGCGCCCATGGCCATGGCAGCGAACAGGCCGGCGATAATGCCGTGCCAATCGGCCGCGCCGATGATTTTGGGCCCGAACAGGACAATGGCGACGAAGACCGCGAGCAGCACGGCTTCAAGTCCGAGCATAAAGGGCAGCGTCGCGAGCCGGCAATCCCGCGCCAGGGCGATCAGCGCCGTGGTCAGGCTGGCCGCGACGAGAAAGGCGACGATTGCCAGAAGCTTTCCGGTGATGCCCTGGTCGTGGCCGATAAACTCTGCGCCGGCGATGACGAAGCTTCCGGTCACTTGTGCGGCGAATAGCCCGAACAGCGCCAGATAAGTGTAGCTGTCGACGTAACCGGCGACGAAGCTCAACAGCATCGGCATCGCGGCGGGCAGCGGTGCGTCCCGCGGCGAATGGACTTCGGACATAAAGGCTCTCCGCGTCTTCCCCTCCCCTGGTGAGAGGGGCAGGGTCGAGAGGCTTACATATCCGTCAACGTTTGTGCACGACTTCACGACCCCCACCCCATCCCTCCCCACAAGGGGGAGGGAGCAGGTTGCGGCGGCCTTTGACCACGCCCGAACTTTTTGGGGGCTACGTCTGAAGCGCCATCAATCCAGCGGCTCGACCTTGACGATCGAACCGCCGTGATTGCTGCCGACCCACAACACCGGCCGCGGGCCGCGATCGTCGACGAAGACGCGGCGGATATTGGTCGAGCGCGGCAGTTGATATTCGGTGATGTTATCGGTCTTTGGATCGAGCCGGGCCACGCGGTCGGTCAGCATGGAGCCGGTCCAGATCTCGCCGTCCTTGGATTTGACGACGTCATAGGGCTCGTCCCACTTGGTCGGCAACTGCCATTCCTTGATCTCGTTGGTCTTGGGATCGAAGCGGCCGATGCCGTTGGCGCCGTATTCGGCGAACCACAGGATGTTGTTCTCGTCGACACGGCCGCGGCGCGGGCGCGAGAACGGCAGCGGCGTTTTCCAGATTGTCACTTCCTTGGTCTTGGCGTCGATTCGGCCGATGGCGGCACCGCCGAAATTGAGCTGATACGCGCTGTTGGCCTGATCGGTCGGCATGCCGTAGCCGTTGATGTGGGTGCCGTTCTTGTCGACGGCCTGCCCCAAGTCCTCGTATTTGCCGGTCGCGGTGTCAAACCGGTAGACGAGGTGCGTGTCCTGGTTGTTGGTCCACACCTTGCCGTCGACGTCGGAGTGCTGCGCTGACAGCATCGAGGCCTGGGTCGTCGGATTGAGCCATTCTTTCGGGAACGGATAGGCCATCACCTCGTGGCTCTGGGTGTTGATCTTGTAGATGCCGGCTTGATACATGCCGGCCATCCATAGATTGCCCTTGGGATCGAATTCGAGCGCCAGCGAGCCCTTCGGTTCTTCCGGGCGCAATGTCGGGATCGGAATATCCGTGACCTTGCCGGTTGCGGGATCGAGCTCGCCGATGAACTCATGACTGAAGTCCGAGTACCAGACGTTGCCCTGGGCATCCATGACGACGTCATGGGGCTGCGCATCTTTGCGCGGCAGGTCGTACTCGGTGATGATGACGTGCGTTGAGCGGCCGGTTAGCCGCGGGAACGGCTGCAGCGGGAAATCTATCGTTTCGGCATTGCTGAGATTCACGCTGGCGAGATAGTTCGCCATGGTCTTCTGGATCGGGCCAGGCATCGGCGAACGGTCCGAATTATTTCCACCGGGCAGAAGCGGCTGCGGGAATGTCGGTGTCGAGCCCGGAGAGTAGGTACCCATGCGGTGGAACACCTGCATGAATTCGTCGGCGTCGTGAGTCGATTGCACAATGCGCTGCAAGGTATGGCAGCCGACGCAATTGGTCAGCGCCGCCTTAAGTTTGTCGTCGCCCGGCAGACTGTTGAGCCACTCGCCGTTGGAGAGCTGGTTGGCGAGCGCGTTAGTCTTGGCGAGCGTGATGTCTGCGGTGGCCGCGCCTTTCGCTGTCACGTCGGCGGTCTTCGGGCCGTCGAGCTTGTAGCCGACGGCGCGGATCGCGAGCGTGTAGTGGCCGGGCTGCAGCTTATCAGCGGGGAAGCTATAGACGCCCTGTGCGTTGCTGACGACGGTGGTGGTGATGTTCGAGCCGTCGCGCCGCGCGCTGACCAGCACGCCTTCCATGACCGGCTCTTGCGTCGAGGTCACTTTGCCGGTGAGCGCGACGCCGCCTTGCGCCTGCGCTGAAGCCGAAAGCATGAGGCCGGCAAAGGCGACTGACGTCAGCAAAAATTTCTTCTTCATGGGTCTATTCCTCTCCCGATATGTGCAATCGGCGGTTATGGTTATAATGAGCATCGACGCGCCTGACTGACAGTAAGTATCAGCGGGAAACTCGAACTCGGCAAGGCCGGTTCGGCGTGTTTCGCGTCGTCAGGCCGCCGGGCGCAGCCCAAGAATTTCGCGCGCGTCGGCCGGCGACGCCACGGTGTCGCCCAGGGTATTGATGATCCCCGCGGCCTTTTCGACCAGGGCGGCGTTGCTGGGCGCGAGCTTGCCCTTTTCGAGATAAAGATTGTCCTCCAGGCCGACGCGCACATGGCCGCCGAGCAGTACGGTCTGTGCTGCGATCGGAAATTGATGCAGCGATATGCCAAAAGCAAACCACGTGCATTGCGGCGGCAACAGGGCGCGCATATAGGTCACCGCCTCCGGCGTCGCCGGCTGACCCCAGGAAACGCCGAGACAGATCTGAAACAAACTTGGCGTCTTAATATGGCCGGTCTCGATCATGCGCCGCGCCAGCATCAGGTGGCCGGCTTCGAACACTTCGAGCTCGGGCAACACGCCGGCGTCGCGAATCGCGATCGCCATGGCTTCGAGATAACCGGCCGAGTTCACGAACACCGCCTGGCCCATATTCATGCTGCCCATGTCGAGGCTGCAAATCTCCGGGCGCAGCTCTTTGATATGACGCACACGCTCGGCCGGCGGCCGCATGGTTGTGCCGGCCGCGGGCGCGAACGGATCATCGAGCCCGGGCGCGAAGCGTGCACCCGGACCCGTCGTCAGGTTGATCACCACGTCGCTGCCGCTATCGCGGATGCGATCGACTGTCTCGCGGTAGTGCGCAAGCTCCATGCTCGGTTTGGTCGTCTCGGGATCGCGCACGTGGATATGGACGATTGCGGCGCCGGCCTTAGCGGCATCGAGCGCCGACTGCGCGATCTGTTGCGGCGTCACCGGGACCGCGGGATTTCGCCCCGGCGTGTCAGCGGAGCCGGTCACCGCGCACGAGATAATCACTTTGCGCTGCATCTTCCGCTCCCTCATCGTTTCTGACCGGCGCCGTGAGCGCCGGTGATTATGCAGCGGCGCTTTTCGCCCGCCGGCAGGCTTCCCACAAACGCTGCGCCAAAGCCGGCATGTCGAGATGATTGCCGGCGCCGCCCGGGATCGCATCGGCGATCGCGTTCATCACTGCTGAGATCGCGGCCGTGGTGCCGGCCTCGCCGACGCCCTTGACGCCGAGCGGATTGGTGGTCGCCGGCACGTTGTGCAAGGCGTCGCGTAAAGGCGGCATGTCATCCGCGCGCGGCATGGCGTAGTCCATGAAAGAGCCGGTGACGAGCTGGCCGTTGCCGTTGTCATAGACGATTTGTTCCATCAGTGCCTGGCCGAGACCCGCCGCCACCGAGCCGTGCAACTGGCCTTCGACGATCTTGTGATCGAGCGCGCGTCCGCAATCGTCGACCGCCGTATAGGCAATGATCGTCATGGCGCCAGTGTCCGGATCGATCTCCACCTCGGCGATGTGAACACCGTTGGGGAAGGATAGCGGCGTGTCAGTCGTGGTTCGGGTGTCGAGGTCTTCGGCGATTTCGCCGCGCTTCTTCATGTCCGCGGCGCGGGCAGCGACCTCGAACAGCGAGACGCGGCGATCGGTGCCGACCACTTCGAAACGCCCGGCGTTATAGACGATGTCGGGCTCACCGGTTTCCAGCATCGTGGCGGCGA
>DATJYT010000461.1:0-3595 GCA_035499475.1 Xanthobacteraceae bacterium
CCGGCACAATTGCGCCCGACGCGATCCATTTGTCGTAGGTCTGAAACTTCACGCCGAGCTTGTCGTAATAAACACGCAAGTAGCCGTCGCGGCCGCGCGTGATCGCGCCGGGCATGATGGCCTGCACTTCTTGCGCCATGACTCCGACATAGGTCTTATCGTCGCCGTTATAGACAAAGCGATAGAAGCCGATGCCGTTGTCGAGACGGCCAAGCAGCGCGATGTCGTGCTTAAGCCTGATGTCGGATCGGCGTCCACCACCGCCGCCACGACCGCCGCCTCCGCCGCCGCCACCACCACCATGGAATCCGCCGCCTCCGCCGCGGGCTGCTCCGCCGCCACCGCCCAAATGTGGAGCGCCACCGCCGCCGAGACTGGCCCGGCCGCGATTACCTTCAAGAGTCGCTGTCCGTCCGGAACTGATATTGCCGAGCGCATTGCCACCGCCCGGGCGACCGCCGCCGCTGACATTTGGCCGGTTGCCGCCGCCTGCGTTGGGCCGGTTGCCGCCGCCGCGATTGCCGACGTCGCGATTGCCCGCGTTGGGTCGTCCACCGCCGCCCAAATCGGCCCGATTGGTGCCGCCGCTGATGTTCGGCCGGTTGGCACCGCCCCCCGGCTGAAGCACTTGTTGGCCGTTTCGGCCACGAAAATCCATGCGATTTTGGGCGCCCCCGGCGATAGCATTGCCGCCGCCAAACTTCGCCGCGACGTTGGCGTTGGAATAACGCACGCCCTGCCGATGCGCCGGATTGTGCGTCCAGTTGTTGCTATTGATATTGACGTTGTTGATATTGACCGGGCGGTTGACGTTGATATTGCCGCCGCCCCAGTTGACGCCTCCGCCCCAGCGATAGCCGTTCGAACCCCAACGGCCGAGGGCATATCCGGCGCCGAAAGCGAGACCGGTCGCAACAACGCCGGCGGCGATATAGCCGGGCGCCGGCCAATAGTAGGGCGGATAGGCCGGGTACGGCCACGGACCGTAGACGACCGCGGGATCGTAATATGGCACGTAAATCGTATCCGGGTCCGTCGGCGCAATGACGATGACTTGCTTGCCGCCCTGCTGCTGCGTCGACACGGTCTGCTGCTTGGTCGAGGTCAGCTTGTTGTTGGCTTGCGCCTTCTGCCGCAGGCGCTGGATCGCGTCCATGACGTCGGGCTGCTGCGCCAGCACGGCATCGCCGAGCTTCTGCATCCAGTCGAGCTTATTGCTCATCATGTCGAGCACATCCGGCGTCGCCACCAGCGACTTGACGCTGTCGTCCCAACCCTGCTGATCGACTGCCGCCTTGAGCTGGTCGCCCTTGAGGTTCTTGTTGGCATCCGCCCAGCGGTCGGCTTCGACGACCTCAAGCGGATAAGTCGACGCCATCAGAATTTCGGAAAGCAAGGTGTCCGGATAAAGCGCGATCGGCGACACCAGCGCGTCGAGCTGATCGGCTCCCAGGAGCTGTTGATTGGGAGCACTCGTCGCCGCCGGCTGCGGTTGCGTCTGGGCAATGCCGATTTGGGGCGACGCCCAGATTAACGCCACCGCCGTCAACCCGATCGCTAGTCTTCGCATTGCTCCCTCCTGTCGACATTGAAAGATTGTTCTAAGCCGCATTCCACCGCCGATGCTGCCTTTGATCCGCACGCCACGCATCGCAAACTCTACTTTGCTATTTCATCTCCCCGATACCCCATGCAGCGCGTGCCGCCAGTCGAGTGCGCGGTCCTTGGAGCCCGTTCATCTCGGTTTCCGTCGTTCGGGATTTCTCATTCCCGGGCTCTGATGACACACCTGAAACCAACATGGCTGGTCGACGTATCCACCGCTTCCGCATGGCGCGCGGCTGGGCGGTAGCGGCGGCAGTAGTTCGGCGCGCACAGATGCGAGCCGCCTTTTATGACCTTGCGCGGAATCTTGATCGCGGGCTGGCAGGGATCGTAACTCTCCTCCTCGCCCCCGCCGCGCGGATTTTCCGGTATGCAGCACGACTTCGGCGCGTCGGTTTGGTGCTTCGGTGAATACCAATCGGACGTCCATTCCCAGACATTGCCGATCATGTCGTAGACGCCGTAGCCGTTGGCCGGGAACGACAACACCGGCGAGGTGCGCTCAAAGCCGTCCTCGCACTTGTTTTCATGGGGAAAATTGCCCTGCCAGGTATTGGCGCGATGCTTTCCCCCCGGCGTAAGCTCGTCGCCCCAGGCGAACTCGGCGCCGTCAAGCCCGCCGCGAGCGGCGAATTCCCATTCCGCTTCGGTGGGCAGTCCCTTGCCGGCCCAGTTGGCGTAAGCGAGCGCGTCGCTATAGGCGACGTGCACCACCGGATGATTATCGAGCGCGTTGATGTTGCTCTTCGGCCCGTAAGGATGCCGCCAGTCGGCGCCTTTCAGGAACGTCCACCATTGGCTCCAGTTTTTCAGATCGACCGGATGACGCGGCGGCGTGAACACGAGCGAGCCGGCGTATAGCATTTCCGGCAGTGCACCCGGATAGTTCTTCGGATCTGGCGGGACCTCGGCGAAAGTGACATGACCCGTGGCGCGGACGAATTCTTTGAATTGGCGGTTGGTCACCGGCGTGCGGTCGATCCAGAAGCCGTCGACCGTGACACGGTGAACCGGCGCCTCTTCGGGATAATGCTTGTCCGATCCCATGCGGAACGTGCCGCCGGGAATAAAGATCATGTTCGGGTGAGTCACCTCGTGCGAGGTTTCCATACCCGACGCAATTCCAACATCGCCCATCGGCTACTCGTAATAAACGCGCTTGGTCTTCGTCTCCGTCGCGCCGGGTATCTTTCAAAAATCAGCGTAGAACCGGCAAATATGAAAATCGTCTCGGCTGATTTTTGGCGCGACAGCCGCTCCTCAACTCGTTCGTGTACTCTACCGCCGCCTAAAGTCGCTCCTGCTACCGTACATGACGAGACTATCAGCCGCCATATCGTCTGGCAGGTGACAAATGTGTGACGAACCAAGTTATGTTGCGCCGCAGCTAAGTTATGGTCATGGTTAGTTCGCGCTCGCAGCGATGGGACGGCAATTAAGTCAATTCAATCGCTTATGGCGCTGCCGTGGTGAGTGTGGCAGGCTGCTGATAAATCGGCGAAGTTCCACGGAACTTTGCCGCTGGCGCCCTGGTCGCGTTCTTTCGCCTCGGCCAAGATCGTCGGACGGCTATCGAGACGGAGCGGCCGGCAACCTTGGGGCGAAGGACGGTACAGGTGTGGGTGCGACACGCGATAATATCGCGGACGAACCCTTTCGCCGACGCTTTGGCCGGTCGCATCTCCGCTTCTTATTCCTCGCAGCGTCGCTCGCGTTGGCCGCGACGATGTTCCCGCAGGGTACCCAAACCCGAAAGGCTACGGCGAGTTCAACGCCGATATCCGGCCACGCAGCTGGAATATGTTGCTCACCTTCGCGCTGCCTCCGGATTAACCGCCGCCGATTTTAACCAAAGCAGCACCGCACGAGCGACGTTTTTGATGTCCTCATTTTTGAACGGCCGCCCGCCGATCGTGCATTTGGTGCGCTCATCGGCGCGATGAGTTATATTCAAAGCAAATTTTTGTGCACGGTTTCTCCCGCCTAACTC
>DATJYT010000462.1:0-10741 GCA_035499475.1 Xanthobacteraceae bacterium
CCTTCACGAGCTCATCGAGCGAGTTGATATGCATCGACGCCGGCGTCGATACCGCCAACACCACGTCCGAGATGCTCACAACCGGCACCAGGTCCCGAAGCTGGTCGTAAGGCACCGTATCATGATCGTAAGGATGCACCGTGAAGATGCCGGCGGGACCGAACCACAAAGTGTGGTTGTCGTTGGCGGTGATGAAAGCCTGGATCGACACGATGCCGTCGCCGCCGGGACGATTTTCCACCACCACCGGCTTGCCCCAGCGCGTCGACAGGCGATCGGCGAACAGCCTCGCGGTGATATCGGTGGCGCTTCCCGGGTTGAACGGCACGATGAAACGCACCGTGTGCGTCGGATAGCCTTGTTCTGCGGCCGACAGCAGCGGCGCTTGCGCGCCCATCGCCATGGCCGCGACGCAGAGCGCCTTCAACCAGTTCCTCAGTTTCGCCACCGCTTCCTCCCCTGGCGCCCGGTTTAACGTCAGGCGTCCAATTCCTTGAAGTAACGATAGATGCCCCATTGGCTGAACGGAATGCGTCGTTTCGAGGCAAGGTAGGCCTTGATGCGCGGACGCTTGGCGACGCGCTCTCGCAGCGCGATCAGGTGCGGCACCTTCTTTTCGAACCGCTTCATGCGTTTGGGAAACGCATAACGCAGCCCTTCGATGATCTCGAACAGCGACAGATCGACGTAGCTGAGCCTGCGGCCGACCATATATGAGCCGCCGTTGTTCACCAGAACGCGCTCGAAATAGCCGAGGAATTTCGGCACCCGGTAGCGCCAGAAATCCTGGGTGCGCCGCTTCGCCGCCGGGCGCTGCTCCTCGAAATAAAGCCAGCCGGACACCGGGTGATGGGTGTCGTGAATATGCGTGACCATGTCGGCAATGGTGAGTTGCAACTGATGCGCCCATAGCCGTCCCGCCTCGTCGCGCGGCGCGAGCCCGAGACGCGGCCCGAGATAGAACAGAATAAGCGCCGTCTGCGCGATGACGATCTTGCCGGCCTTTAGAAACGGCGGCGCATAAGGCGGGTGCTTGGCACGCTTGTCCTCGAGCATTTTCATCATCGCCGGCACGCCGCGCTTGCCGGCACGGCGGGCGATGTCGACGTAATCGGCGCCGCCTTCTTCGAGCGCAAGCCTGACGAATTCGCCGCGGCCCTGGATGCTCGGCCAGTAATAAAGTTCGTAACGCATGAACGGCTCCGCTACTTCGCGACCGGCGTTTTGTATTGCTCGTCGGTCACACGCTCCAGCCAATCGACGTGCTTGCCGTCGAGCGCTTCCTGGATGGCGATGTGCACCATATTGGTCGTCGGGCCGGCGCCGTGCCAGTGCTTCTCATTGGGCGGGAACCAGATGACATCACCGGCGCGAATTTCGCGGACTGGTCCGCCCCATGCCTGCACGAGGCCCTTGCCGGAAAGGACGCACAGCGTCTGCCCAAGCGGATGGGTGTGCCAGTTGGTCCGCGCCCCAGGCTCGAAGCGCACGATGGATGAACGGATCCGCGCCGGTGCCGCTGCTTCGATGACCGGATCCTGCCAGACCGTGCCGGTAAAATATTCGGCCGGCACGCGGCGCGACGGCGCCGAGCCGCAAGCTTGAATGTCCATTCCTGTTTCCTCCACATTGCGGCCATGGGCCGGCCGTGCGGCAGTAAGATAATGGAAATTCTCGCGCGTTACCCTGACAATTGCGGGGATCATGTCATGATCTCGCGCCCGCGGACTGGGCGCGGTAGAATGACCGTTCAAGTGGCGTGCGGAGTATGGGGTTGCGTAGTGTGCCAAATCGCCCGCACAAGATCGCGGCATTGATCGCCGATAGGACGGTCGGCCGCGCGCTGGGCCTGCTGGCTGTCCTGGGTATCGGCATGATGCTCGGCGCCTGCAGCAAATGCGACGTGCCGGTCTGGCAGCACAGCAGCACAGGAAGCACGCTCGACGCCTGCCACGACGGGCCGGCGCCGCAATAACACAAATCCGCTTTGACCTTCGTCAAGGTGCGCTACTGCAGCAGCGGCGGGCAGAGAAGGATCGCGCGTAGCACCTCAATTTGAAGTCTTTGAAGTGCGCCCGGGTCCCGGGCGCGTGGCTCTCCAGGCCGCCCAACTATTGAAAATGCCGATGGCAACAAAGACGGCTGCGACCAACGCGGCCAGCGGATGCAAGCCGCGGAAAAGGTCCCACACGCCTGCTGCAACAAAAAGACACGTCAGCGCGGCCACGATTAAACCTAATTTCGTGTAGGATTTGCCGCGGCTGGAAGGCGCATCCATCATAAGCTCGTCCGTGCTGGCCGACGCGGCAACATTGTTGATCCGACAATCAAGCCCTATACCTTATTCCAGGGGGGCACCCTACCGGCCTTCGACCAAGGCCCTGTGACAGGTAAAGAGTATGTCGACGGACGCAGCGGAACGGCACTACCAAAGCCTTCGTTGGATTGTCCGCAAAACGCCGATGACCACATCGTCCTGCATGGCGCTCGGCTTTTCGGTGGCGCTTGTCATGGCGGCGGTGATGCTCGGCATTTTTGGCGTGGGCGACCGCGGAACCAGCATAGCGTTGCGGGCAACGGCGCGATGGTCCTTTTTGCTGTTTTGGCTCGCTTACGTGGGAGGCGCGCTCTCGGAATTGTTTGGGCGCACCTTTGCCGGACTGTCGCGCCACGGGCGCGACTTCGGACTGGCGTTTGCTTCGGCGCAACTGATCCATGTCGCCCTCGTGCTTTGGCTCGCCTATATCGGCGGGATCGGCGGCGCCATGCTTCTTTTCTGGGCCGGTATCCTTTGCACCTACCTCGTTGCGCTGTTCTCGTGGCCGCGGCTTTCTGACGCTCTCGGTCCGCGTTCGTGGCGGATCGTGCGCACGATTGCCGTTGAATACATCGCGCTGGTCTTCGCGACCGACTTTATTCTCGGACCGCTGCAGTCGAACGGGCTCGGCAGCTATCCTTTGACCTATGTGCCGTTTGCGGTGATGCTTATTGGCGGCGCCCTGCTGCGCGCCGCTGCATTCTGGCAGAGCCTGCCGCAAGCCGCGTGATCAACGTGCGTCAGGCTCGCTTGTCGCGCAGCGGCACGTCATCGTCGGCATTCTCCGGCGTGTCCTTGTCCGGATGCAAATCCCGCCGTGATCGCAGATAGGGGTCGGCAAGTTCGCGCGGCGACATTCCGGCAAAGACCGGCCTGTTGCGGCCGCTCCACCACCTCCAGATTAATCGGCCCAACATTGCAACGAGCGAAAGCTGGAAGATGAGGCCCAGGAACGAGACCACACTGTTGAGCTGGCTGAACATCCCGTGTCCAAATAGCAGGCCGAGGAAGCCGGCGCCGAGAAAGCCCGCGGCAAACCCTCCCAGCAGACCCGGACGGTTGAACAAACCGCCCAGCGAGCCGCCCTGGATGGTCGCTTGGTTGATCGCCGGGTGGTCTGTCGCCGCGGTCACGATCAGTGCGCTCGGCTGCGCCGGCGGCGAAATCAGAACACGGGGCCCACTCACGGCGAAGTTCAAACCGCCCTCAAGGCGGGCATCCGCGTCTTCCGGCCACAGCAGCAAAGTCGCAGCCAGCGCAGCAAATGCCGCAAACGATCGCAGCCATTGCATCGGCGAACGTATTCCTTCGACTTGGCCTCCACGCGCGACACCCGATTTTATTAGGCGCGCAGTGCGTATTCGTACGCGATGGCGATACGAGCAGACCTGTCGCAAAGCGTCGCACGCCCGCTTGTCGCACCCGCCGTTTCCGCAGATCAGGGCTGCAAACACGCCGCGATGCGCGGCGATTTAATCAAGCGGCTCGAGCTTGATGATCTCGGCGCCGTGATTGTTGCCCGCCCAGAAGGTCGGCGGATCGGTCGTGTTGTCGACAAAGACGCGGCGAATGTTGGTTGCCTTCGGCAACAAGTATTCGACGGAATGCCCCGTCCGTGGATCAAAGCGCAGCACCCGATCACTCGCCATTCCGCCGCTCCATAAGTCTCCGTTCTTGTCCATAAATGCATCATACGGATAAGTGTACGGCGTCGGCACATCCCACTCTTTGAACGATTCGGCCTTGGTGTCGAACATCGCGAGCTTGTTGGCGGCAAATTCGGCGAACCAGAGCCGACCTTGGGCGTCGAGCATGGTGCGGCGGGGACGCGATTTCGGCGTCGGTGTCGGGTAGATCGTGGACTCGCCGGTCTTGGCATCGACGCGCACCACGTTCTCGTCGCCGAAGTCCATGAAGTAGAGATCGTTCCGGGCGTCGGCCGCCATGCCGTAAGGCCCGTGCTGATGACCGTTGCGCATGAGCTTGAACGGATTCATCAGCTCGTATTGGCCCGTGGCGATATCGAGCCGCATGATTTGCTGCTTGGCAACATCGTTGGTCCAGACCTTGCCGTCGGCCGCGTCGGCGCGCGGCATCACCATCGACTGCTGCATGGCATCACTGTCGAGATCGGCCGGCACCGGGAACACCTGAAACGTCTTCGTCTTCATGTCGAACTTGGCGAGGCCGGTCTGGAACATGAGGGCAAGCCAGAGGTTGCCGTCGGCGTCGGGCTCGAGATCGAGCGTGCCGGTCGGCGCGTTGGGCTTGCGGACGGGGATTGGATATTCGCGGATTGCTCCCGTTTTCGGGTCGAGCTCACCGAGGAAATTCTCAACGAAATCGGAATACCAAACATTGCCTTGCGCGTCGGTGCGCACGTCGTGGGGCGCGATGGTGACGCGCGGCAGCGCGTATTCGGTGATGACGACTCGGGTGGCGCGGCCCTTGGGGCGGGGCAGCGTCTGCAATTCATAAGGCCAGCTCTGCTGCGAGGGGGGCGCGGATGACGCTGCGCCGCTGAGGTTGATGGTCGCCAGATAGGAAGCAAGCTTGCGTACCAGATCGTCGTGCACGTCGCGCTCGGCGAGACGCGGCTGGATGCGGGCCTGCGTCGTGTTGTTGGCATATTGCGCCATGCGCTTGAGCACGGGAAACAATGCTTCGGCGGTGTAGGTGGAACGCACGATGCGTTCGAAGGTATGGCAGCTCATGCACTCGATCAGCGGCCGCTTCTGCTCGGCCGTGCCGGGCATGCTCATGAACCACTCGGTATTGGTGAGCTGCGCGGCGAGATCGGAGGTTCGGCGCAGTTTGATGGCGACTTCGGTCGGGGCTGGGCCGACCTCCACCGAACGCGGTCCGTCGAGATCGTAGCCCACCGCGCGAACGCGCAGCGCGTAATCGCCGGGCACGAGACGCCCGTCGGGAAAGCGGAAGCGGCCATGCTCATCACTGACGACCGTGACGGTGATGGGAGAGCCGGCCTTTTGCGCGCTGACCAGCACGCCCTCCATCGCGCCTTCTTCGGCAGAACTCACCGTTCCTGTCAGCGCTTGTGCGCGGCAGACGCCTACCTGCGCCAAGGTGAGGAACAGCACGCCCGCAACAGCGAGCGAAACGCGGGCTGGTCGCGAACGAATCCGGCTCAGTTCTTCTTCAGATAGCACTCGACCTCGATTGGATCTTTCGCGTCGCTCTGCGGGCGACGCACGATGTTGGCTTCTTTGTAACCGTCCTTGGCGCAGGAAATGGTGACGTCCTTCGGATCGACGTCCTTGCCGAAGCCGGGAATCTTGTAGACACCCATGATGTCGGTGCGCGTCACCAGTGCGCCGCGATCCTTCAGTTCGGCGGTCACCTTGGCGTCGGCCACACCTGGACCGTCGACCTCGCGCACGAAGCCGAAATAATTGGGGCCCTCGTCGGCGGACGTATCGTCATCATCGCCGAAGCCGACGCCGCCGGCTCGCAGCAGGCTTGGGGCGGCAAGGGTGAACGCGACGGCAAGACCAACCCGCAGCCAGGCACGATCGAACATCATGCAATTCCTCGCCAGACGAGCCCTACCCCAGAAACGTCCAAAGTTCGGCGCCGGACGTTTTGCGCCGGCGCACGCTGCAATCTATCCTGTCGGGCCACCGCAGAGAAGATGGTGGGCGCGCCGCCCGCGTCCGGTACGGCGCGGCTCAATCGGCGCGCATGGCAGGCTGATTTGCCGACGGAAGCGCCTGCCAGAACCAGCCGGACAGGAATTTGATGCAGCGCGCGCTGTAGGGCGCATTTTCGTTGCTGGGCGGACAGGCCGGCGTGTGCGAATCGCCTCGTGCCTGGACGTCAGGCGCCGCCTCGACCGGCGGTCGAACATTGTCAACGCCGCCGCCGATGAACGCGATGCAGGCGGCGTCGAAGGGAACGCTGTCCTTGTCGGGGCAAGCCGACGGCGCCGCCGCCTCGGCCGCCGCCGGCGTTCCGATGAAGATGCGATGCTCGTGCTCGATCCAGAGCAGCCCGACCGCGACCGCGGCGACGACGGCGAGATCGAGCTTTGACAGCGTCATCGCGGGTCTCACTTGGCGGCGAGCACCCACCACGGCATCAGCGAATAGATAATGTAGGGGATCGCCAGGATCGGAAATATCCAGACCAGAGCAAGCGGAAGCTTTCTGCTGATCCGCTCCGGCAGCATCATGGCGATGATGCCCAACGCGGCCGCAGTCAGAATGGTCGTCGCGGTCCAGCCGTACCAGAGCATGTTCGGCCCCTCTCCGCTGCGTGCCGCCTCATAGCCCCAAACCAGCCGCTCGGTCGCCGGATGGAACGTGATCAGCGGGTAGTTGAAATACTGGACCAGGCAGTAGACGACGGGACCGGCGATCGAGAACGTCGTGACGAAAGTCTTGAACTTGCTTGAAGCCGCCAGCGACGAGGGCGGTGTCGCGGCGCGCGGCGTGGTTGTCGTGGTCGTGCTCATGATGCGAATCCCCGGGCATTGTTGAGGACGTGGCCGACGATGAAAAGGAACCAGCACATGACGGCAAGCACGAGCGTCACGCCCTTGCGCGCGTTATCATATTCTGGGTTCTGCGCGTTCTTCCAGAAGTACCAATAGGCCGGCAGCAGCACCAATCCCAATGTCGCCACGTGCTCCTTGAAATCGAAGAAGCCTCCGGTCTTGTAATATCCGGTTTGCTCCAGCGGGATGCGGATGTAGATGCGGTATTTGGTGTAGATGAAAGAGCCGACGATGAAAGTCAGCACCCACAGCACGCAGACGGCGGTGGCGTATCCGGCGGCCGGCACGGCGCGAAATCGCGTCACGATCCCGCCCGCCGCCCGATGCGCCGGCATCGCGACCGCGACGGCTTGATGAGTCAACGCACCGAGCAGACCCACGGCCAAGATCAGATGAACGAACAGCCAGATCGTCCAGAATGTATTGGTGGAAATCAGTCCCATCATTGCCGTTGCCTCCGTTCATCCTTGTTTTTGTTGATTTAAATCTTGCGTATTCGCAACCCATGTTCGAGCGTCGTGACGACAGCGTAGAGCGAACATGGCTTCGCATCAATTACCAACAATTCCAAAACGTAGCGGAACAATTGGAATCAATCTAATTTGCGCGGAGAGGCGCCATTTAATCGCACGCGACAGGATTCACAGCAACCCATTCCCCGCTGTTTTGCGTTCCGCCTGATCGGTCTTGCCGCTGACGTGAATCGCGCGAGCGCGTGGCCCGTGCCATCACGCCGCCAGCGTGTCTTTCACCGCCGCGACAAGCTGCTTGAGCGTGAAGGGTTTGGCCAGAAACGCGAACTGCCCGTCGGCGGGAAGATGCTTCTGGAACGCGTCCTCGGCGTAGCCGGAAACGAAGATGATCTTCAGGTCCGGATCGCTGCTGCGCAATTCGCGCAGCAGCGTCGGTCCGTCCATCTCCGGCATGACCACGTCCGACACGACGAGATCGACCTTGCGGGCGGTCCTTTTGAGAACGTCGATGGCCTCGACGCCGTTGCCGGCCTCCAGCACGGTATAGCCGCGCGAGGCGAGGCCGCGCGCGTTGAGCGCCCGCAGTCCTTCCTCATCCTCGACGAGGAGGATGGTGCCCTCGCCCGTGAGATCGGCGGCGGCGGCGCGCTTGACCTGGTCGGCCGCGGCCAGCGCGCCGGCGATCGCCGGAGCATCGGGCGCACCGGCCTCCGAGGTAGCGGCCTCCGCCGCGCTCATCACATGGCGCGGCAAGAAGATGCGGAAGATCGTGCCCTCGCGCTCGACGGAATCAACGTAAACGAACCCGCCGGTCTGCTTGATGATGCCATAGACCGTGGAGAGGCCGAGACCGGTGCCCTTGCCTACCTCCTTGGTGGAGAAGAAGGGCTCGAAAATCTTGTCGAGGATCGCGGCCGACATTCCGGTGCCGGTATCGCTCACCTCGACCAGCACATAGTCGGCCGCAGGCATGCCCTTGGTGTTGAAGCGCTCGCAGTCCTTCGCCAGCACGTTGCTGGTCCGCAAGGTCAGCTTGCCGCCCCCCGGCATGGCATCCCGGGCATTGACCGCGAGATTCACGATCACCTGCTCGAACTGCGAGATATCGACGCGGACCGGCCACAAATCGCGGCCGTGCACCACCTCGAGGCTGACCTTCTCGCCGATCAGGCGCCGCAGCAGCATGTTGAGATCGCTCAACACCTCGCCGAGATCGAGCACCTGCGGTCGCAGCGTCTGTTTGCGCGAGAACGCCAAGAGATGCCGCACCAGGCTCGCCGCCCGGTTGGCATTCTGCTTGATCTGCATGATGTCCTGGAACGACGGATCGGTCGGCTTGTGGGCGTTGAGCAAGAAATCCGTCGCCATCATGATGGCGGAGAGCACGTTGTTGAAATCGTGGGCGATGCCGCCGGCGAGCTGGCCGACGAGCTCCATCTTCTGCTGCTGCGTGACCTTGGTCTCGAGCTCGCGCTGTGCGGTGGTCTCGAGCACGTAGACGATCGCCGCTTCCTGGTCGCGCTCGGCCTCCTCGACCGCGGTGACGTAAAAACGGCCGAAGCGATCGCCGGCGCCGGCAAGGTTGGCATTGACCGGGGCGATGTCGGCCTTGCCCTGCGCGGCCTCGCGGATCGCGGCTTCGAGCGCCGGCCGGTCACGCTCGACAACAATCCCGCAGATCGAGCGGTCCTCGCCGTCGCGGCCCCGCACACCCTGGAACAGCCGCGCGAACAGGGGGTTGGTGCGGATGACGCGGCCGTCCTTGTCGATGGTCGCGATCGCCATCGGGGTGTGGTGGAAGAAACGCATGAAGCGGATGTCGGCGGCGCGCTGCGGATCGGTGCCGTCGTCGCGCGCGCGATTGAGCACCAGGGTGCGCGAAGCGCCCGGCGTGCCGTCGGCACCGAAGGCGAGCCTGTGGAACAGGCGCACCGGCAGCGTCTTGCCGGTGCGGATGCGCAGATCGAGGTCGAGCACCTCGGTCTTGACCTCGCCGGGCGCGCCCTGGAGGGTCGTCAGCAGCGCCGCGCCGTCGCCGGACACCAGATCGGCCAGCTTCAGTCCGCGCGAGCCGACCTGGGCCAAATCCTGGTCGAGCCAATTCGCCAGCGTGGCATTGAGATAGACAACGTCGCCGTTAGCCGCGACGGAGAAGAACCCGGCGGGCGCATGATCGAGATAGTCGATGGCGTGCTGTAACTCCTGAAAGACGTTTTCCTGCCGCAGCCGCTCGCGCGTGACATCGGTCAGCGACCAGACGGTCAAACGGCCGTCGCGCTTGCCGGAGCCGAGCGGACGAATCTTGAAACGCAACCAGCGCGCCGGGCGGCCCTTGATGCCGGCAACACGCACCTCTTCCTGAAGGCGCTTACCCTCGCGCGCCGCCTTGAGCAGCCGGTATATGGCCTCGGAGGCATCGGCGTCGCCGATGAACACCCGCTCGACCGGCCGCATGTCGTTGGCGTCGGACGCATCGATCAGATCGAGATAGGCGGCGTTGGCATAGACCACCCCGCCATCGGGATCAGTGACCACCACGCCGTCGAAGGCACCGTCCACCACCGACCGGAGCAGCGGACTGCCGGCGTCGCCGGCGCCGAGCCGCAGAATGCCGCAGGCGATAGCGAATAGCGAAAACACGCCAACGGTAGCGAGAACCGCAAGGAATATGAGAATGTAGGGCTCGGCATTGCTGCGGCCGACCATGACGATCGCGGTCGCGGCGGCGACCAGGGTGGCCGCGACCAGCAACACCAGGATGACGCTGCCACCGCGCTCGACATTGGCGCTGCGGTCAACGGCCTTGCGCGCGGGATCGGCCTCCATCGCCCGTCCGACTTGCGTGAGCGTGTCCTGCGTCGTCATCGCCGTCCTGTCACCAGCCTGTCTTCACTGACTCGCGCCGCTGAATCGCGCAAGAGAATTTGCGCGCCGGCGTCCGATTAGTCCGCAAGATACTGTCATTTTGTCACCAGCCGGCGCATCCGCATCAGGTAGCCGATGATTTCAGCGACCGCCCTGTAGTGCTCCTGCGGAATTTCCTGATCGACCTCCACGGTGCCGTGCAGCGCGCGTGCGAGCGGCGGATTTTCGACCACCGGGATGCCGTGCGCCTGCGCCACCTCTCGGATGCGGCGGGCGATCAGATCGACGCCCTTGGCCAGGCAGATCGGCGCATTCATACCGCGCTCGTACTTGAGCGCCACGGCGAAGTGGGTCGGGTTGGTGATGACGACGGAAGCCTTCGGCACCTGGGCCATCATGCGCTTACGGGCCCGCGCCTGGCGCAACTGTCGCAACTTGCCTTTGACGATCGGATCGCCCTCGGTCTGGCGGAACTCCTCCTTCATTTCCCGCACCGACATTTTCTGGCGCTCGTACCACTGCCGGTACTGGAACAGGTAGTCGGCCGCCGCCACGACCGCCAGAATGGCG
>DATJYT010000463.1:0-3065 GCA_035499475.1 Xanthobacteraceae bacterium
GCTCTCGCCTGGCTCGGGCCGAACCATGCCGGCAAGTCGCTGATTACGCTACGCAAGACCCTACCGGCAGCCGAATGGCAGGCTCTCGCGGGCTCACGCGCCATGCTGCCGTCTTGGATGGCGCGCGCGATCGGGGAAGCGGCGGCGCGTAGTTGAATGCTTGAGCATTGAAGATCGCCGGACACTAGTCAAAGTTCGGCAGCGTCTCGGGCCATTTAGTCTTGCTCCGGTGAAGAAAATTTGTAAGCACCCGGCAATCCCATCTGTGAATCCCGGATGGAGTTGAGCACCATAGTGTCCGCCAACAACGATGGTGGACACTATGGGAATCGAGAAGCCGATCCGGCGGAAGCGGGTGCACAGCGAGGAATTCAAGGCGGACCTGGTTCGCGCGTGCAGTGAGCCGGGCGTGTCGGTCGCCGGCGTGGCCTTGGCGAACGGGGTCAATGCCAACCTCGTGAGGAAGTGGATGGCGGCGCGCGGGATTGCCGTACCGAGTCGGCGTCGCTCGACGGCGGCCAAATCAGCGGTGGTGCGCAGGGCGGAGTTCGTGCCGGTGGCGATCACCGCGGCGCCATCGGACATCCGGGTCGAGGTGCAGCGCGGCGAGGCGGTCGTCAAGATTGAATGGCCGCTCGCGGCGGCCGGCGAATGCGCAGCCTGGCTGCGGCAGTGGCTGGAATGATCCGGACCGACGCCGTCTGGATGTCGATCATCCCGACCGACATGCGCGCCGGCACCGACACGCTGCTGGCGAGAATTCTGCAAGTGTTCGGTGAAGCCCGGCCCCATCACGCCTACCTCTTCGCCAACCAGCGGGCGACCCGCATGAAACTGCTGATCCACGACGGCATCGGCATCTGGCTGGCCTGCCGGCGACTCGAGCAAGGCCGCTTCGCCTGGCCCAAGGAAGGGACGACGGTATCGCTGACCCGGGCGCAGTTTGATGCCTTGGTCCTGGGCTTGCCGTGGCAACGGGTCGGCGAGGACGGCGTGATCCGCATCCTGTAGTCAAGCGCGATGATCGCGGCTCCGCCGGCGCTGATCCCGTTTTGCGCGACACCGGAGTCTGACATCATTGCCGCCATGGTCGATGTCAGCGCCCTTGCCGAACTGAATGCCGAGCAACTGCGCCAGTTGGCGCAGGAACTGATTGCGCAGATGGCGAGCAAGGACACGCTGATCGCCCAGCAGGCGAACGAGCTGAACTGGCGCCAGGGCAAGATCGACAAACTCACGCATGAACTGGCGCTGCACAAGCGCTGGCGCTTCGACGCCAAGAGCGAAGGCCTCACGGCCGAGCAGGTCAAGTTGTTCGAGGAAACGGCCAGCGCCGACATCGCCGCGATCGAGCAGGAGCTGGCCCAACTCGCGCCGCCCACAAAAGACACCGTGAAACGCCAGCCCAAACGGGGTCCGATTCCTGCGCACCTGCCGCGGACGGAAATCCACCACGAACCCGAATCCACGATGTGCCCGTGCGGCTGTGCGCTCAAGCGCATCGGCGAAGATGTGGCCGAGAAGCTCGACTACGCGCCCGGGGTGATCAGCGTCGAGCGCCACATTCGCGGCAAGTGGGTCTGCGATCACTGCGAAACCCTGATCCAGGCCCCGGTGCCCGCCCAGGTGATCGACAAAGGCCTGCCGACGGCGGGCCTGCTGGCACAGGTGATGGTCGCGAAGTACGCCGATCATCAGCCGCTGTACCGGCAATCGGGCATCTTCGAACGCAGCGGTCTGGCGATTCCGCCTTCGACCCTGGGGCAGTGGGTGGGACAAACCGGCGTCGCGCTCGCGCCGCTGGTCGAAGCACAGAAAGGCATCCTCCTCGGCCGCAAGGTGCTTCATGCCGACGAGACGCCGGTGGCGATGCTCGCCCCGGGTGCGGGCAAGACCAAGCGGGCGTATGTGTGGAGCTACTGCACGACCGCCTATGACGCGATTCAGGGCGTGGTCTACGACTTCGCCGAGAGCCGCGCCGGCCAGCACGCCAGGGACTTTCTCGGTGAGTGGAAAGGCATCCTGGTTTGCGACGACTACTCGGGCTACAAGCAGCTCCTGACCCAGGGCGTCACCGACGCCGGCTGTCTGGCCCATTCGCGGCGCAAGTTCTTCGATCTGCACGCCAATCACAAGAGCCAGATCGCCGCGGCAGCGCTGCCGTTCTACAGCCACCTGTACCAGATCGAAAGACGGGCGGCAGAACAGACGCTAGACGCGCGACGACACCTGCGACAAACCGAGAGCCGACCGATTGCCGATGCCCTCTATGCCTGGATGGTGGCGCAGCGCAAACTGGTTCCCGAGGGCTCTGCGATCGCCAAGGCGATCGACTACAGTTTGAACCGCTGGGTGGCGCTGATGCGTTTCCTGGACGATGGTGACATTCCGATCGACAACAATTGGAACGAGAACCGCATTCGTCCGATTGCTCTGGGTCGATCGAATTGGCTCTTCGCGGGCAGCCTGCGTGCGGGACAGCGCGCCGCCGCCATCATGAGCTTGATCCAGTCGGCCAAGCTCAACGGTCACGATCCGTATGCCTACCTCAAGGACGTCTTGACGCGCCTGCCGACACAACCGGCCAGCCGCATCGAGGAATTACTGCCGCATCGTTGGCGGAGTTCAACTCACGTCTGAGTTCCATCCCGGCTCGACCCGACGGGGCGATCCTGCGTTCGCCGGGCGCATACGAAAATTTCATGATCATGCGTATGGACACTGTGCCGCACTGAATTCATGAATAGAAAATAACGCTTGGCAGATTCAACGCTCAGATCGGCAACTCAATAGCCACTGGCGCAGCTATTTGGAGTGCAATGTTGGCATAGAGATCTTCCGGCACCTCGGGAGCCTCAATCGATACCAAGAGTGAATATCGCGCTGCGCGATCGAACCGCTCATGGCTTGGTCGATTGCGCCACCAACCCATCGCAGGATAGACAGCTAATTGGCCGCGATTTGCCAGCGCAGCCGCAGTGCCGCTCCAACTGTCACTAAGCAACGAACCTCGCGTGCGAAGCCGCTCACCAATTGTCCAACCGCCATCGGTAGCAGCTCCCAAT
>DATJYT010000464.1:0-3225 GCA_035499475.1 Xanthobacteraceae bacterium
GCCGGATGAACACCAAAAAGAAGAATAAGCAGCGGCGTCATCAACGAACCGCCGCCGACGCCGGTCATGCCGACGAGAACGCCGACCAGGAAGCCTGACAAGACGTAAAGCTGATTGATCGAAGCAAGATGCTGCATCAAGGCACTTTGCCACAAACAACGATTTTTTGTTTTCAAATGTTGCAGCGGATTCGTGTGCGAAGTGCGGCCGAATTTGTTAACCGCGAATTTGCCGCAATGTTATTTTTCTCGAATCTTTCGCGCGTGACAAAATTATTTCTCCTGATGAAGGCCGCTGCATGCTGAATATTGCGGTAGCGCTGTCGTGAGATCAGCCAACAATCGTCCCGCCAGATCGCGCGGCGAAAGCTGCGGTGAACTCGCGCCCCAATCGATCGCCAGTGCGGGATCGTCCCATTTCACGACAAGCTCATCGGCTGGGCGGTAGAAGTCGTCGCATTTGTAGAAAAAGTCCGCGCTCTGCGACAGTACAAAGTAACCGTGCGCGAAACCGCGCGGCACCCAGAACTGGCGGCGGTTCTGATCGCTGAGCTCGACCTTGACGTGCTTGCCGTAGGTCGGGCTGCCGACGCGGACGTCGACTGCGACATCGAGCACGGCGCCGCTCAGCACCGTGACCAGCTTGCCCTGCGGGTTAGGATTTTGAATGTGCAGGCCGCGCAGCACGCCGCGCGCCGAGCGCGATAGATTATCCTGCACGAAGCGCGCCGGGATGCCGCTCTTGCCGTAGCGGTCGGCCTGATAGAGTTCGGTAAAGAAGCCGCGGCTGTCGCCGTGAAGCTTCGGCTCGATGATCAGCACGCCAGGAATCGGGGTTTCGATGACGTTCATATTATCCCCATCTTTTGATGCTTTTTCGGATAATGAATGGGTCGTGGTGTCGAGTGCATCGTGTTTGGCCCGCGTTCCGAATATATTAACGGGCTGCCTGTTTGTGTCTAAGATTATGAAGGTGCAGACCCGTGCCGTCGCCAGATACAATTCCGGCCAGGCATCGAATGTGCATCGTCAGCAGAATTGATCCGATTCGGGGCTTTATCGGATGAAGGGAATCATACTGGCCGGCGGCACCGGAACGCGGCTGTTTCCGGTGACGACCGTGGTTTCGAAGCAATTGCTGCCGGTGTTCGACAAGCCGATGATCTATTATCCGCTGGCGACGCTGATGTTCGCCGGCATTCGCGATATCCTCATCATTACAACGCCGCAGGATCAGCCGTTGTTCGAGCGCCTGTTGGGTGACGGCGGCGATTTCGGCCTGCGGTTCACCTATGCGCGGCAGGATCAGCCGCGCGGCCTCGCCGAGGCTTTCACCATCGGCGCCGACTTCATCGGCGCCGACCGCGTGGCGCTGATTCTCGGCGACAACATCTTTCACGGCCACGGCCTGCCGGAAATGCTCGCCCAAGCGACGGCGCGCGGCGCCGGAGCGACCGTATTCGGCTATGTGGTCAATGCGCCGCAAGATTACGGCGTCGTCGAGCTCGACGGTTTCGGCCGCGCGATTTCGATCGAGGAAAAGCCTGCCAAGCCCAAATCGAACGTCGCGGTGACGGGGCTTTATTTCTACGACAACGACGTGGTGCGCATCGCCGCCGGATTGAAGCCGTCGGCGCGCGGCGAGCTCGAAATCACTGACGTCAACCGCGCCTATATGGAGCGCGGCGACCTCTATGTGCAGGTGCTCGGCCGCGGCTATGCGTGGCTCGATACCGGAACCCACGCCTCGCTGGTCGAAGCGAGCCATTTCGTGCAGATCCTCGAGCAGCGCCAAGGCATGCGCGTGGCGTGTCCGGAGGAAATCGCCTTGCGGCTCGGCTATATTACGCTCGACCACTTCGAGAAGCTTGCCGCGCGCTGCGCCAAGAGCAGCTACGGCGAATATCTCACCGGCATCCACCGCGCCTTCGCCAAGTCGCGCCGCGCGGAACTGTGAACCATGCGTTTCAAGGACAAAGTGGTTTTCGTGACCGGCGGCGCGGGCTTCATCGGCTCGGCCGTCATCCGTCATCTGCTCGACGACACCGAAGCCTCCGTCGTCAACATCGACAAGCTCACCTATGCGGCGTGCCGCGAGTCGATTCCGCAAGCCCGCGGCAACAAGCGTTATCGCCTGGTCCAGGCCGACATCGGCGACGGGCCGGCGATGCGCAAGCTGTTCGCGCAGTACCGGCCGCACTACGTGATGAATCTCGCCGCCGAGAGCCACGTCGACCGCTCGATCGACGGACCGGCCGAATTCATCCAGACCAATGTGGTCGGCACCTTCACGCTGCTCCAGGAGGCGCTGCGCTATTGGCGCAGCCTCGATGCTCCGGCGCAGGCAAGCTTCCGCTTCCATCATATCTCGACCGACGAAGTCTTCGGCTCGCTCGGCACCGAGGGACTGTTCACCGAAACCACCGCCTATGCGCCGAACTCGCCCTACTCGGCCTCGAAGGCGTCGTCCGATCACCTGGTGCGCGCCTGGCGCGAGACCTACGGCCTGCCGACGCTGGTCACCAACTGCTCCAACAATTACGGCCCGTATCATTTTCCCGAGAAGCTGATCCCGCACATGATCATCAAGGGCCTCGCCCACGAGCCGCTGCCGGTTTACGGCGACGGGCAGAACGTTCGCGACTGGCTTTACGTCGGCGATCACGCCAAGGCGCTGACGCTCGTGGTCGAGCACGGCCGCGTCGGCGAGACCTACAATATCGGCGGCCGCAACGAGCGCAGCAATCTTCACGTGGTGACGACAATCTGCGACCTGCTCGACCGCGCCGAACCGTCAGCACGCGGCCCGCGCCACACCTTGATCGCCTTCGTCAAGGACCGTCCCGGCCATGACCGGCGCTACGCCATCGACGCCGCCAAGCTCGAACGCGAGCTCGGCTGGCGCGCGGCGGAAACCTTCGAGACCGGCCTCGCCAAGACCGTTGCCTGGTACCTGGACAATCGGCCCTGGTGGCAGGCGATTCTCGATCGCGGCTACAAGGCCGAGCGGGTCGGCCTTTCCGCAACGATCTAGCGCCGCCGCTCGCGCGTTCCCTCTTCCGTCCGCGGGAGAGGGGAAGGCAAGAAAGAAAACGAAGGAAGCGGAACGCCGACAGACGCAGTTGCATGAAGCCGTGCCAGCGGGCACGGCGGCGCGCCACGGATCAAGGCCGGCTTGCGCCGACCCGTCCGCTGTCGGGCGCGCTCGCCTGTCGGCGTTCCACCA
>DATJYT010000465.1:0-4240 GCA_035499475.1 Xanthobacteraceae bacterium
ACTGCATTTGTCGTCGCGACGCAGCTCGCGGCTTTCATTCCGTTCGCCATGCTCTTTAGTGATTCCGGTCGCTAAGGCGCAACGTCTTCTCAGCCACATGGACGAACGAGATACCCGAGCGGTACAGCCAAGTCGCTGACGGCTTCCTGCGTCCACCGTTCGAACTTATGATCACAAGGGCTGACGGTCTTTTCCCAGTGGGTATGCCCACCGCGTGCTCGAGGAGTTTGAAAAAAATCGACCGATCGTCGTCGATAGTCGCTGAAACCGAGCAGATTCCGAATCGGCGAAATTCTCTTTTGAATTCAAGAGCGCAGATTTTTGACGGATCGGTGGGACGGTTCTTCGTCGTGCGCAGAAAAAATTTGCGCTTGGAATTCAACGCGTTACCATGCCTCAGAACGATCGAATGGGAATAGCCTTCTTGGCACTCGGGGCAGGCGGCATGACGAAAAGCGTGACGATCTACGGCATCAAGAATTGCGAGACTATGAACAAGGCGCGCGCTTGGCTCGACAAGCACGGCGTCGATTATGCGTTCCATGATTACAAGACCGCCGGCATCGACCGCGAGCGGCTGGAGCGGTGGAGCAAGAAGGTCGGCTGGGAAACGCTGCTCAACCGCGCCGGCATGACGTTCCGCAAGCTCTCGGAGAAGGACAAGAGCGGGCTGAACGAAAGGAAGGCACTGGCGCTGATGCTGGCGCAACCGTCCATGATCAAGCGGCCCGTACTCGATCTCGGCGGCGGCAAGCTCCTGGTCGGATTCAAGCCCGAGCTTTACGAAAAGACTGTCGCCGCCCGCGGCTGAGATGTCGTCTAATTGATCTTGATCTTTGCCGCCTCGATCACCGGTGTCCAGCGTGCGATGTCGGCGTTGATGCGGGCGCGGAATTCGGCGGGCGTATCCGGGATCGGTTCCATCAATTGCGCGGTTAGCTTCTCGCGGACGACGCGCGAGGTGATCGCCTCGTCGACAAATTTTCCGATGCGCTGCACCGTCGCGTCGGGAAGGCCGGCTGGCGCGACGAGGCCCATCCAGGCGTCGGCTTCGACGTCGATCCCGCCCTCTTTCAGCGTTGGCACGCCCGGCAGCAGGGCCGAGCGCTCGGCCGTTGAAACCGCGAGGAGCTTGATGGCGCCGGAGCCGAGTTGCGGTACGATCGAGATGGCCGGCAGGCAAACCATCTGCACGTCGTTGCGGATCAGCGCCTGGATCGCCTGCGGTGAGGATGGGTAGGGCACGTGCACGAGCTTCGCGCCGCTCTTGAGCGCGATCGCCTCCATGGCGAGCTGCGACAGCGATCCGACGCCGATCGAGCCGTAGGTGTATTTGCCCGGATTGCGCTTGATGAGGTCGATGAGCTCCGCGGTGCTCTTGACACCGAGGCTGGCGTTGATCGCGAGCGCGCTCGGCTGCGTCACCAGCATGGTGATGAGCGACAGGTCCTTATTTGGATCATAGGGGAGCTTGCCGAACAGCAGCGTATTGATGGCGAGCGGTCCGCCGATGCTGACGCCGATCGTTGAGCCATCGGGGGCTGCCTTGGCGACCGCATCGGTGCCCGTATTGCCGCTCGCGCCTGGCTTGTTCTCGACGATGAAGGGCTGGTTAAGCCTCTCCTGCAATTGATCGGCAATGAGGCGGGCGACTACGTCGGGCGTCGCGCCGGCGGCAAACGGCACGATGATCCTGACCGTTCGCGTCGGCCAATCCTGCGCGAAAGCAGAAGGCATGCCGGCAAGCACGCCAAGCAGGATGGCGCAAAGCACGCCGATTCGTCTTTTCATCAAATCTCCCTCCGCTTTCCCCGCTGCCGCGGCAAGACGTATCATGGCAGCGGATTGGGGCGAAGGGGAGATGCCGTAATGCGTGCCACCACGACGTTGAGGACCTTGTTTGCTTCGGGCCGTATCGCGGTCGCGCCCGGCGCCTACGACGGTCTTTCGGCGCGGCTCGTTGAGCAGGCCGGCTTTCCGGCGGTCTATGCGAGCGGTGGCGCGATCGCGCGCTCGACCGGCGTCCCCGACCTCGGCTTGATTTCGCCCGATGCGATTACCGAGCGCCTCGCCTCGATGGTGGACGTGGTCGGCGTGCCGGTGGTGGCCGATGCCGATACCGGCTACGGCAACGCGCTCAACGCGCGGGCCGCGGCGCGCGCCTTCGAGCGGGCCGGTGTCGCCGCGTTCCATCTCGAGGATCAGACCTTTCCGAAGAAGTGCGGGCACTACGACGACAAGAGCATCGTGCCTGCTCACGAGATGGTGCAGAAGATCAAAGCGGTGCGCGATGCCTTGCACGATCCGGATTTCGTGCTCATCGCGCGCACCGACGCTATCGCGGTCGAAGGCTTCACGGCTGCGATCGATCGCGCGTCGGCTTATCACGAAGCCGGCGCCGACATGCTGTTCGTCGAAGCCCCGACGTCAGAGGCGGAGATCGCGCAAATCGCCAAATTGGCGCCGGGCTGGAAGCTCATCAATATGTTCGAGGGCGGCAAGACGCCGCTGCTGCCGGTGCCGAGGCTCGAAAGCTACGGCTTTCAGCTTGTCATCATTCCGAGCGACGCGCAGCGCGCCGCCATCAAGGCCATGCAGCGGGTGCTTGCGGCCATCGGCCGCGACGGCAGCTCGGCCTCGATGCGCGACGACATGGTGTCGTTCAAGGAGCGTGAGGTGCTCATTGGGACCGACGGCTATCTTGAGCTCGACAAGAAGTATGCTTCATGAGTGCTGGTGTGGTGCTGTGCGCTGCTGCATCATTGCTCTTGCGCTGAAACAATAACGTACCAAGGGGGGAAGTCGATGACGCGGGTGATGGCTCTGCTTGGCGGCGTGCTCGGCGCTCTCGTTGTTGCCGGGCCTGCCGCGAATGCCGAGACGAACGAACTGCGCATCTCCATGGGCTTCGGCATCCACTACCTGCCGATGTACGTCATGCAGAGCCTGAAGCTCGTCGAGAAGCACGCAGCTTCGGCGGGATTTCCCGACCTCAAAGTCGGCTACCGCGTCATCGACGGCGGCAACATCATCAACGACGCCATGCTGTCGGGTGCGCTCGACATCGCCTCGGGCGGTGTGCCTGGTTTTCTGACGCTGTGGGACAAGACCAAGGGCCTGCCGCAGAACGAAGTGCTCGGCATCGGCGCGGTCGGCTCCGGCTCGGTATGGCTGATGACGCGCAATCCGAACGTGAAGACGCTGGCCGATTTCACCGACAAGGACCGCATCGCCGTTCCGGGAATAAAAACGTCCTACGTCGCCATGGTGCTGGAAATGGCGGCGGCGCAGGCCTTCGGGCCCGAGAACTACGCCAAGCTCGATCCGCTCACCGTCGGCATACCGCATCCCGACGCGCTCGCCGCGATGCTCTTGGGCAAGACCGAGATCGACAGCCATTTCTGCTCGCCGCCCTTCAATTACATCGAGAGCGACGCGCCGGGTATTCATCGCGTCATCAACTCGGTCGACGTGCTTGGCAAGCAAACCGTGATTATGGCCTATGTCACCAAGCGGTTCCGCGATGCCAATCCGAAGCTGACGGCGGCCTTTGTCGCCGCGCTCGACGAAGCCACCGCCTACGTTGCTGGCCACAAGAGCGACGCCGCACGCCTCTACAACACGCTCGCCACGGTCAAAACCAAGGATGCCGATCTGATGCGCATCCTCGAGGATCCCGATACGCATTTCACCATCGTTCCCGAGGGTGCGATGGAATATGCCACATTCATGAACCGCATCGGCACGATGAAGAACGCGCCGGCAAGCTGGCGCGACCTGTTCGTCCCCGACATTGCCGACCGGCCGGGTAGCTGATACCAGACTTCGGCCGTTTGTCTGATGCCGAGTGAATTCGTTTGGTGAATCCGTCTGGTGAGTATGTGCCATGGGTCTCGTCGTAGAGATCATCGGTCTTATTGTTTTCCTCGGCGCGCATGTGTTCGTGACCATGCGCGACGAGCGCGCCAAACTGATCGTTAGGTTCGGCGAGTGGCCGTATCGCGGCCTGTTCTCGCTGGTATCCATTATCGGCATTGTGCTGATCGGGTATGGCTTCGCGAGCTATCGTGCGGCCGGTCCCATCGTGATCTGGAATCCGCCGCCGTGGACCCACCACATTGTCGAAGCGTTGATGTGGCCGGCGAGCATCATGATCGTCGCGCCGTATATTCCGGGCAACATCAAGCGCGTGCTGAAGCATCCGATGCTGGCCGGAGTCAAAACCTGGGCCTTCGCGCAT
>DATJYT010000466.1:0-6744 GCA_035499475.1 Xanthobacteraceae bacterium
GAATTCGCGCGGCGTGTAGTCGTCGTTGAGCAGAATGACCTTATAGAGCGGCGGCCGCTGCGTTTTCGTCTTGGTCTTGGTGCGGGGTTTGACGACGGTTTTGGTCGTCATGGGAAGACCCTCTGCGCGCGGCCGTCACGACGCCGCGAACGTCTTTCAATATAGACAAAATTGCCCGCCGATTACAGCCGGGTTTGCGCGCGCGTGCTGCCACGAAGCCTTGCCGTGACGGTGGCGTGAGCTACCCCCCTGTGCGAAAATCCCAAGGCAACTTCTGACGAGGATCGCTATGGGCATCATCGGCACCATCATCATCGGCTTCATTGCTGGAATCATTGCGCGGCTTCTGGCGCCGGGACCGAACAATCCGGCGGGCTTCATCCTTACTACGGTGCTCGGCATCGCCGGCGCGTTCGTTGCCACCTGGCTCGGTCAGATGATCGGCTGGTATCGGCCCGATCAGGGCGCAGGCCTCATCGCGTCAGTGGTCGGCGCGCTGATCGTGCTGTTCGTGTGGCACCGCTTGGTGTCGGCGCACAAAATCCCGGACCCGGGTTCGCGCCGCCTGCTTTAGAAGATCTTCGCCGGCAGGGCCGCCATTACACCGAACGGCGCAGCGGACGACGGATCGTCCGGCGCTCGACCACGACCGCGCGCGGCGCTCCAACGCGTCCCATGATGGTGACCCGGTTGACGTCCTTGCGCTGTCCCATGCGCAACACCGCGCCCCGCGCCTCGTCGGTCGTGACTTCCATGAGCGCCGCCACGATCTCGATTTGCTCGCTCAACTCGTCGGTCAGGCCTTGTGCCGCCAGCACCGCTTCTTCGACCGTCGGCGGGTCGTGACGGACCCGGCGCCGGCCATCCTTCGTGTCCCAAACTTCGCTCATGTTGCACCCTTTTTATTTTTCGTCGCGTGGTCGCTTTGCCGGCGCATTATCAGCGATTTACCGCGATGCAGCAAGAAAATTGTGCGCTGCACTCACGGCTTTTTAACGATCGAATCGGAGGCAATGGCGCGCCCGGCCGCGCGCCGGCCTCGACCGCCTTCTCAGTTCTTAATGAGGGTTAACTGCCGGAAACTGCCGTCAGCGCGCCGGCATTTCGCTGAACAAGACGCCGCCCTTGGCCTTGGCGGTTTTCGGCGTCTCCATGATTGAAATCGTCACGGCGTCGGCCGGCGCCCCGGTATTTTTCACGACCGCGGCAGTGATGTCTTTCACCAGGCCGCGCTTCTGATCCATCGAGCGTCCTTCGACGATATAGACAACCACTTCCGGCATGACTGCACCTCCATTGTTATGCCCCGCCGGCGGCGCGCCATTCGCGCGCCGCTCGACGGCTTGTTTCCGCTTCGGGCTCGTAATATCGGAAAGTTCTCTGGGTGGCACAACAGGGAAACGCGTCATGAAAGGTTTGGCTTTTGGTATCGGCGTACTGGCGCTTGGTTTTGCCGCCACGACTCCCGCGCGGGCCGATTACGCCGTGGTCCGTTTCAGCGACGGTTTTTGCAAGATCTGGTGGGATGCCGCCGCAACGCCGTGGGGCGACGGCTGGGCCAAAATCGCCATCACGCCGGATTGGCCGACGGCATGGGCCGCACTCAACACCGCGATCAGCGCCGGCACCTGTCACTGACCATCCGCCATCGGCGTTCAATTTTTCTGTTATCGCCGCCGCCAATGGGCGCGTTACGGCGGCTGCGGGCTTGCCTCAAATTGGAACCCGTACTATGCGAAAAGTTCCCCAAGAGGGAATGAAGAGGGAATGAGAGGGAGCTGGACAATGAAACGCTTGGCATTTGCGATTGGCGCTTTGGCGCTTGGCTTCGCTGCTGTCACTCCGGCGAGCGCGGACTTTGCCGTTGTGAAATTCAAGGATACCGGCGCTTGCCGCGCATGGTGGGACCATACCGCCAAGCCGTGGGGAACGTCGCAGGTTCTCTGGGTCAAGACGCCGAGCTGGGACGTTGCCCAAACCAAGGGCGACTACGCCATGAAGCACCACTGGTGCAAGGCTTGGTACAAATAAGTCGAAGGCTCGCTCGAATTGATTGTGCCGCCCGCCGGCCACGGCGGGCGGTTTGTTTTTTCACATGTCTTTTTTGACCAAGCGGGCGCGCAATTCTGGCGCCGGCGCATCAGAATTCAGTTCGGATAATACGTCGACCTGCCGCTGTGGGGGCTGAACAAACGCTGCAGCAAAGGCAGCGGCCCGCCGAACGGCGCCGTTTTCCTCTTCGCCTCAAAACCCGGATTGTGCGACTCGTTTTCGGCGGTGCGATGCTTTTTCGGAGTTGGCTTCGGCGCCGGCTCCGGTGTGACCGCGACGTCGTCGGCAACAGGAGCCGGCGCGGCTTCCGTTGCTGGCGGAGCCTCACCCAGCGCCGCCACGCTCGAGGCTGCCGCCGGCTTTGCGACGGATTCGCTCGCGGCCGGAGCCGCGGCCTGAACGGTCGCCGGAGGCGGTGTGAGCGGCGGACTCGCTACGGCAGGCGGCGGCACGACGGGCTGTACATTTGCTTGCGCCGCAGGTGCAGATGTTGCCGACGCCGCAGCAGGCGCTTGGACCACCGGCGGCACCGCCACGGGTGCAGCCGCCGGAGCGGCGGATGCCGGCGCCTGCGCGGCCGGGGCCGCAGCGAGCGCGGCAGCTTCCGCGGGTTGCACCAGGGAATGAACCACGACCACCGTCTTGCCGGCATCGGCCACGGGGCTTGCGGCCGGCCGTCCGACCAGCGACAGCACCACGGCCGCACTGGCGATGGCGCCAATCGCGGTCGCGACGGCCACAATGCGCACGGTGCGCATGAAGCTCGGAGCCGGGGCCAGATAGCCCCATTCGGGGTGGAAGTTTCCGGCGAAACGCATCAACAATCTCCGAACAGCCCGCCTGCTTTCTTGTCCCGATAGTCGCAACGACCGCTGAACATTCAGTTGCCGCCGGACCGGATCACGCCCAACCGTCTGCACCCGCTTAGCGGCGATCGTTCAGCCCGACAACCCGCCGGGACCGCGAAAGCCGGACGGTGTTGCCGATCGGCACCAATTCGCTGACCGTTTACGCCAAGTTCGGCAAGAAATCCCGCAGTTTGCATCGGTGGACTGGCACTTTGTGGACAACATGACGCAACAGACTTCGACTGGGAGCTACCGGGGTCTGGGCGATAGCTCCCTTGGCTTCGAAAACGTCGCAGCGCGCCCGCCGGCGCCAGCCGAATCGTGCGCTATTCGATCAACACCAGCGGATCGCTCACCGCCTCGGCGGCGGTCTCGTCGGCTGCTATCGCAGGCCGACCGGTTGCCGGCGTCTGCAGCACGGTCGCGCGCTGGCCTTCGCATAGCCGCGTCACCAACACGATCTTACCATCGGGGAATTCCAGCGCGTCGTGATGCACGCAGGGCTGGTCCATGTTCACCTGACGAAAGCGCGCCACGCTCTGCGCGAGCCTTCGCCTGCGCAGAATCCCGAGCGCCGGTTCGCATTCGACCTCGTTCTCGAATGCGAGTTCGGTGCCGGGGAGCAGGCACACGGCGATATTGCTGTCTTCGACCGCCGCAAAGCCGCCGGTCGGCGTGTTGACGAACCTGGTAGTGACGAGCTTGTCTCCAACCTTGGCCGGTCGGCTGGCGACGTGATGCAGACTATAATCACACATCGGAGGCTCCTGTTCGCTGTTGCCCCCTGCCCTTACCGCCCGCAAACCAACCATCTTTTGGTGGCGATCGTTTGTCACCAATCGCCTCGATTCACTCACAATGTCGTAAACTCCAACCCCAGCCTGCAACCGTAGCCAACGAGGGTGATCATGACCGTCTCGATGTTCAAGATTTCCGTGCCGATCTTCGTGCAATTCCTCACCAGCCTGAGCGCCAGCCTCGACAAGGCGGCGGCCCATTGCGAGGCCAAGAAAATCGAGCCCGCGGCGCTGCTCAATGCGCGGCTTTTCCCCGATATGTTCCCGCTGGTGCGCCAGGTGCGCGCCGCGACCGATCATGCGGTCAATGCCACGGCGCGCCTTGCCGGCGCCGAACCGCTTTCCTTCGCCAACAACGAAGCAAGCTTTGCCGAGCTCAAGGAACGGCTCGGCAAAGCGATCGACTTTGTCAAAGGCTTCAAGGCGGCCCAGATCGACGGCACCGAGGAAAAACCCATCAAGATTACGTTTCCGAGCGGCGCGACCCGCGACTTCACCGGACAGTCGCTGCTGCTTGGCAACTCGCTGCCGAATTTCTACTTCCACTGCACCACCGCCTACGACATTTTGCGTCACAACGGCATCGAGCTCGGCAAGCGCGACTTCATGGGCACGCCGGTCTCGCTCTAGCGAACGAGACCGCAGCATCAGGACGCGCTGAACTGGCGCGGTGCCGGCTCCGCCTCGGGATCGGCGCCGCCGAAGCGATCGGCGATCCAGTTCGGAATACCGCCGATCACGGACACCGTGTGCAGCGCGGCATGCACGACGTTGTCCTTGACCGCGATGGTCTTGGCGAGAAGGCCGTCGGATTGACGCGGTGCGGCAGCAACCGGCGCCGGGATGTCATTTGGGGCGGCCTGGGCGACGATGATCGGGACATGCGGCGGCTCGATCACGGCGGCGCCTGAAGGCGCGCTACCGCGGGCAAGGATCGGCTTCGGCGACGGCGCCGATAGAGCGGCAGCCGTGTGCTGCCGCTGCGTGGCGGCCGTCTTGGCCTCCACCACGGCGCGCGTGCTGTCGGCGTCCTCGGCGGCGGCGCGGGTCCGTTCGAGCGAGGTCTGCGTCTTGAGATAATCGATGATGGCGGCGTGTTCGTCGCGAACGAGCCGCATCATCTCGGCGGAAGCCGGCGTCGACTGCTCGGCGACCGGCTGCGGTGCCGGCGCGTGGGCATGCTGGTATTGGGTGTAGAGGAAGCCGCCGATCAGGCTCGCCAGCGCCGCCGGCATCACATCGACCACCAGCTTGGAGACGAAACGCCCGAACAGCGGCGGCGCCTCCCGCCGCGCCACCGCGTCCCGATTTGCCAGCACGATATCCTGCATAACCTTTCCCTCCGGCCGCGCATTATTTTTCAAACGGCCGATTGAATTTCAAACATTCGTTTCGGGCGGCGCGTGGCCCGGAAAAAGGAATTTTTGGGGCAAATATCGAATTTGCGGTGCCCACGGGCTCAGGCCGGCTGCGCCAGCCCGGCTATGGTCAGCCGGGTGATCACGCCGGCAAGCCAATCGATCGAGGTTTCATCGAGCGCCAGCCCGATCGGAGGACCGGCCAATTGCTCGCGATTGCGCACGAAAACGCTGCACTGGCCCATCAGTCCGAGCGCCGCCACGACCAGCGTGCGCTGGTCCGCCTTGGGCAGAAACCGGCGCAGAAGCGCGACGGCGAGTTCCATGAACGGCGCCGCCTCCTCGCTCATGAGCTTGCGGAAGACCGCCGTCGGCCGCACCGTTTCCCAGTTGAAGATGCGCAGCGCCCGGCTGACCTCGTCGCGGGCCACCAGGGGGCGCAACTGGCGGCGGACGAATTCGTGCAACGCCTCCTCGCGCGATATCGCCTTGGTCTCCTCGGCGTGCGCGAGCTGGTCCTCGGTGAGCGCGCGGAACGCGCCACGCAGCACGTCGCGGTAAAGCCCGTCCTTGCCGTCGAAATGGTAATTGATCGCGGCCTGGTTCACCCGCGCCTTGGCGACGATGGCGCGGATGCTGGTGCCGTCATAGCCGCGCTCGGCGAACAGCCGCTCGGCGGCGTTGAGGATGCGTTCGCGCGTGATGTCAGAGGGTCGCGTCATCGGCTCGATTTTCAAACCCGTGTTTGAAAAACCACTAGGCCATCGGCGGCCGTAATGCAAATCGCCTGCGGTTCCGGTTCCGCTATTGCAGCCCGGCAGCGTGGAGATATTGCAGATCGACGAAGCGGTCCGCGCCCGGCAGCGGCGCGCTCAGTTGGCCTGCCGCGCCCAACAATTCGATCACCCGGGTCAGACCCGCCATGCTGATCTCACCCTGCTTGGGCATGACCCCGCGATCGGGCTCGTAGTAGAGCCCGAGCACGGCACGCGCCACGTCATCGGACGCGCCCGTGGTCTCGACGATGAGTTTCGCCACGTCGTCGCGATTGGCCGGATCGCGCAAGTAACGGAACGTGGCGCCGAAGGCCCGCGCCAAGGCAATCACCACATCCTTGTGCGCCGCCGCCCAGGCGCGGCGCGTGGCGATGACGTTGAATTGCAGTTCCGGCACCACCGCAAGCGAATCGCCGAGCTTGTGAAAGCCCTGCTTCACAAAAATGATATCGTCGGGCTGGCCGAGCGGTGCGGCTGCGCAGTCGCCCTTGGCAAGGCATTCGGAGCGCTGCGTGCTGCCGATGATTTCCTTGGTGCGATAGTCGCCGTCCTTAAGGCCTCCGGCGGCGAGCAGAAGCTTGGTCGAGAGCGTGATCGTGTCCGGCGGCGCCGAGAGGGCGACGAGCTTGCCGCGCAGATCGGCGATGCTGCCGATCTCGGGCTTGGCGATCAGGCTGTAGATGGTGTTGGCGACGCCGCCGATCACCGCGACGGCGTCGGAGCCTTTCAGCGCCGCTTCGATCATGTAGGGCGAGGCCGTGCCGGTCACATCGACATCGCCCTTGTCGAGCGCCGCCACCATGTTGGTCGTGCCCATGAGCGGCACCATGGTGACGGCGATCTTTTCGCGGGCGAGAAAGCCTTTGCGCAGTGCTGCGACGTACGGAATTTGCGCGATATTTTTCGCCGAATT
>DATJYT010000467.1:0-3309 GCA_035499475.1 Xanthobacteraceae bacterium
CAGCAATGGCGACGCCAATCCGATCGGAGCCGCGTTGCCGCAACATCGAGAGATCGCCGCAACGGCGGCGGCCGCGAAAGCGTCGGTGGTCGGCTTGAGCTGATCGCATTTCGCTCACCGCTGCCGCGTCAGGCGCGGCCATGGAGGTGAGCGATGTCAAACAAGATGGCAAAATTCCCGTTCGCTCAGGCACGGCGCAATCACGCGCCGCGCGTGATTGCGCCCGCCAATGACAATCGTCCGCCGGTTCGGAGTGAGGCCCATCGAGCCCGGTCACGGCTTGCGTGCCACTGGTCGATCGACGGTACAGGCCGGCTCAACTGTCGCTGGGAGCCTGACGCTCCGGACGACCCAAACCCTCGCAGCACAGCTCGGCTGGCGCGGGTATTCACAAGACTGTCTTCCAACTGTCTTACGAGAGGAGCACCGCTCGACCGGCCTCGCGCCTTGCCTGCGTGGAGCCGGAAGCCGCAGTGCAGCCCCTCCATATCATCCGCGGTGTTGCACGCACGTCACTAGCCAATGCCATTTAGGGTCCCTTTTGGCGTTCGTCCTTCCAATTGCGAATCACTTGCAATAACGCTTTGGAGTAAATTGTGCCTGCAACGCCTGCGATTCTCCGACACAGGCAGATTCAGCAGCAGGCTGACGTTCGTTTTCCGCGATGGCAGCGCGCCGGCAAGGCATCGATGACGAGAGAGACCGTCGCAAAGGTTCGCGCTGCCAATCTTCGCACTGAATGTGCTGGCCCGATGAACCGCCGCCGCACCGCGCGGACTTTCTGGACGCGGATTGTCGCCGGCACTGCGCTCGGCGCGCTTGCCGTCGAGCACGCCGCGACCGCGGCCGACCTGCCGCTCAAGGCCCCGGCAATGATGGCTGTCTACAACTGGACCGGGTTCTATGTCGGCGGGCATTTCGGCTATGGCGGCGGCAGTCTTGGGCCCGACACCAATACGCTGCCCTTGCAAGGCGTATTGTTTCCCCACAGCACGACTGGCGTGATCGGCGGCTATCAGATGGGCTATAACCGCCAATTCGCAAACCGGTTCGTCCTTGGCATCGAGGCCGATGCCACCTTTTCAGGTCCGTTGGACCAGTCAGCGTTCGGACGCCTGCCGCCCGCCCCCTTCAACACCACGCTCGACTATATCGGCACCGTACGCGGCCGCGTCGGTTACGCCTTCGGGATGTGGATGCCTTATCTCACAGGCGGGTTCGCCTGGGGGCACACGCGCGCCGAGATCAATGATGGCAGCGGCGCCATCATCGGACACTATCAGGCAGGCTGGACCGCCGGCCTCGGCGTCGAGTTTGCCGTCAGCGGCAACTGGAGCGCGAAGCTTGAATACGACTATGTCGAGCTGTCGCGCCAGCTCTACGATTTCAGCGGCTTCGGCTTGCCGAATACCGCTGTCGATCCGCGCATCAACTTCCTCAAATTCGGCATCAACTATCATTTCGGCGATTTGCCATTGAAGCCGACCGACAAAACGTTGCTGCCGGAATCAGACATTTGGAATATCCACGCGCAGACGACGTTCCTGCCGCAGGCCTATCCCGCCATCCGGGCGCCCTATAGCGGTCCCGACAGCCTGCCTGCCGGCGGACAGTTGCAGTCCACCTGGACGACGACGGCCTTTCTCGGCGCGCGGCTCTGGGAGGGCGCCGAGGTTTATTTCGATCCCGAGCTCGCGCAGGGCTTCGGCCTGAACGGCACGCTCGGCATCGCCGGCTTCCCCAACGGCGAGGCGCAAAAGGCCGGCGCTGCATTCCAGAAGGCTCGTGCGCAACGTTACTACCTCAAACAAACCTTCGGGCTCGGCGGCGAGCAGGAGGAGGTCTCCGACGGCCCCAACCAGCTTGCGGGCAAGCGCGACATCGACCGTATCACGCTGGTTGTCGGCCGGTTCGCGGTCGGCGACTTCTTCGACAACAACGCCTATGCGCACGACCCGCGCGCCGATTTCATGAACTGGGCGCTATGGGAGGCCGCGGCGTACGACTTTCCGGCCGACCTGCCGGGCTACACCCGCGGTGCGATGGCGGAGTTCAACCGCAAGGACTGGGCGGTACGCGCCGGGGTGTTCGAGGTGCCGACCCAACCCAATAGCGACATCCTGACTTATAAGACGGTCGGCACCATCATCGAGTTTGAAGGCCGCTACAACATCTTCGAGCAGCCCGGCAAACTCCGGCTGGGCGCATTTGGAAACCAGGGCGTCACCGGTAATTACCGCCAGGCGCTGGCGATCGAGGCGATGGATCCAGCCCTGGACATCAACGACGTGATGGCGAGCATTCGCCACGTCAATCCGAAATACGGCTTCTACGCCAACCTCGAGCAACAGATTGTCCCGGACGTCGGCCTGTTCGCACGCGCGAGCTGGAACGACGGCCAGAACGAGATCCTGTCGTTCACTGATATCGATCGCTCCCTCTCGGGCGGGCTCTCGATCAAGGGCAGTTTCTGGAGCCGGCCCAACGATACGGTGGGCATCGGCGGCGCGATCAACGGATTGTCGGCCGCGCACCGCGACTATCTTGCCGCCGGCGGCATCGGCCTTTTGATCGGCGACGGCCGGCTCAGTTACAGTCCGGAGCAGATTTTCGAGATCTATTACGCCTATTCGATCAGCAAGAATCTCACGCTCACCGCCGATTATCAGTTGGTGACCAACCCCTCCTACAACGCCGATCGCGGGCCGGTCTCGATCTTCTCGGGCCGTGTGCACGGCGAGTTCTAGGAGACGCGACCATGGCCCTGCAGGATTTCCGCCTGCCCGCATTGCAGCAGGCGCTGCGACCCAACGTCTGGGACCTCGTCGCGCTGATTCTCGTGATCGGCGCCATGGTGCTGATCGTCTACGGCGGCGAGCAGACGACGTTGCCGTTGTCGTCGCTCGACGTCACGCCGGTTTCGCTCGATCCTGCCAATCTGCCCCTCTATGCGCTGCGCACCACGATGCGGATGCTGCTCGCAATCGTCTGCTCGTTGATCTTCACCTTCGTCTACGCGGCGCTGGCGGCAAAAAGCCGGCGCGCCGAGATGGTCTTGATCCCGCTGCTCGACATCCTGCAGTCGGTGCCGATTCTCGGATTTCTGACTTTCACGGTGGTGTTCTTCCTCAACCTGTTTCCCGGCCAGGTGTTTGGGGCCGAACTCGCCTGCGTGTTTGCGATCTTCACGAGCCAGGCCTGGAACATGACGTTCAGCATGTACCAGTCGATCCGCAACGTGCCGAAGGACCTGGAAGAGGCCACGCAAAGCTTCCATTTGAGCGGCTGGCAGCGCTTCTGGCGGCTGGA
>DATJYT010000468.1:0-2203 GCA_035499475.1 Xanthobacteraceae bacterium
GCGCTGGTGACCGCGCTCAAGCCCTTGATGAGCGATCCCGCCGCTGCCGCAGCGATGGGCGCGCGGGCGCGGGCGCGGGTCTTGGAGAGGTTCAGTCTCGATGCGGAAGCAAAGGCAATCGGCGAGGTTTATCGCAAGCTCTTCAATTGAAATGATAGCTGACGCCGGCCCGCGCGATATTGCCGTTGAAGCGCACGTGCGCCGTCGTGCCGACGGCGTCGATGCCGAAGGCGCCGAACGACAGGAGGGCTCCATCGAATTGCGAAATTCCCGTACCGTAGTGGGCGGAGCCGAGGTCGTAATAGAGATATTCCAGCTTGGCGCTCCAGTTTTGAAGGAACATCCATTCGCCGCCGGCGCCGACCGTATAGCCGGCCCGGGTCGCCTCAAATGCTCCCGAGGAGGCGTTGACCGCGATTGGCGGAAAAACAGGAAAGAATGTCGCAAAGGTCTGATTGATTGTCGTGTTCGATCTGACGCCGCCATAGGCGAGGCCGCCGGTCGCATAGAGCAACAGATTCGGCGTTGCGAGCGCGCCGATACGGGCCCGAACGGTGCCGATATAGTCGAGGCTGCGCGACGTCGCGATGCCGGTCACGGCGGTATCGGGGACGGGCCCACCCGTTGCAACGCGCGAAATCCCGGCCGCGCTGCTGCCGCGCAGCGACGAACCCTGGATATCGGCTTCCCAACCCGCGATCACCTTGGGCCCCACTCGATAGTTGTAGCCGAGCTGCACGCCGCCGAGGAAACCGTTCCGGCCGCCTGTCGTGAGCTGTTGCGTCGCACTGGCGACCATCGCAGCAGTTTCTCCCGGGAACGTGCTGGCTGAGGTGATCGCGGCCGTGCTGCTGACGCCGGTCTGGCCATCGATATAGCCCAGATTCACGCCCGCATACCAACCCGACCATGGATCCACCGCGGCGATGACCGGCGCCTTGATGGCCTTGGTGTAGAGTCGAGGCGGCGGCTCGGCCAAAAGTGGCACAACGCCAAATCTGTAGTTGATCCCCGCACGCACCGTGTCGGCTCGGAAGCTCACGGCTTCCGCGACGCCGGGAACGACGTTGAACACTTGCCCGTTGCCGAGATCGACATGCAGATATTCAAGCTTGGCGCTCACATTGGGCGCAATCGCTGTCTCGACGCCGACGCCGGCGGCCCATCCGGCGCGCCAATCGCGACCGGATGCGGGCGTCAGCGCATCCCAGCCATTGATTTCGCCAACGGCAACGCCGCCGGTCGCATAAAGCATCCAGTTGGCGGCAGGCCCGACTGCGATGCCTGCGCGGCCGCGGAAGGTCGCGAGCGCATCGAGATTGGTTCCGCAAGGATGCGGTGTGACCGAGTTGGGCCCGCAGACATTGGACTGACCCTTGATGTTGGTCCACGAGATGTCGCTCTCCGCACCGAAGACCCACATCCCCTTTTGCCAATTGTAGCCCAACGCGCCGCCAACCATGCCGCCGCTGGTCGAGTAATGGCCGTCCAGCGGCTCCTGCGCCGGGATGAGAGGCTGCGGGACGCCGGGATCAGTCTGCCCCGAATTGCCGGAGCCATAGCCGGCTGACCCACCAACATAACCGCCGGTCCAGCTTTGCGCGGACACAGCGATTGTGGTGAGCGCCAATATCGACGCCGCAAGAAAAAACTTTTTCATGAAAAACGCGCCGCCAATACCCTGTTGATTCCAACGCTATCACGGCGGCATGACAGGGGATGTCACCCGCTTGCAACATCGGTCGGCTCAACACGCGACACGCCAAGGTAACATAAGACCGGGCTAGCGGATGCGGAGCCGCCCGAGAATCTCGACCACAAACGCATCGAGATCGCCGCCATCGAACAGGTATCCCGGCAGGCCGGCGGCAGTAGCCGCCGCGATGTCGCTCGATTTGTCGCCGATCACAAAACTGCCGTCGCGGCGCACCGGCCAATGCGCCATCAAGTCGAGAATCATGCCGGGCGCAGGCTTTCGCCAATGGTGGTCCTCAAGATAGCCCTCGACCGCGCCGTCGGGGTGATGCGGGCAATATCTGATGTCGTCGATCCGTGCGCCTTCCGCCAAAAGCTCCGATTGCATCCACTCGTGCAGCGCGTTGAGTTCGGCTTCGGTGAAGTAGCCGCGCGCGACGCCGGACTGGTTGGTGAAGAAGAACACGAAATAGCCGGCCTCGTTCAGCCTTCGGATCGCTCTTGCCGC
>DATJYT010000469.1:0-4006 GCA_035499475.1 Xanthobacteraceae bacterium
CCTTACGTGACCACGCGCGAGAAGGGCACCGGCCTGGGTCTTGCCATCGTCGGCCGCATTCTCGAAGAGCACGGCGGGCGTCTCGAGCTTCGCGATGCGTCGGAGAAGATTCCGGGCGCCCGCGGCGCTTGGATGCAATTACGCTTCGCGGCGGAGGCGCTCGCGCCCGCCGAGCAGGCAGTCGAAACCCATCATCAGGTGGCGGGCTGATCATGGCGTCGGACATTCTTATCGTCGATGACGAAGCGGATATTCGCGAACTGGTCGCGGGCATTCTGCAGGACGAAGGCCACGGTACCCGCACGGCGCGCGACAGCGACGACGCGCTCGCTGCCGTCGTGGCGCGACGGCCCAATCTCGTTTTCCTCGATATCTGGCTGCAAGGGAGCCGCCTCGACGGCCTGCAGCTCCTTGATGCGCTCAAAGCCGAGCATCCCGAATTGCCGATTGTCATGATTTCTGGGCACGGCAATATCGAAACCGCGGTGTCGGCCATCAAGCGCGGCGCTTACGATTTCATCGAGAAGCCGTTCAAGGCGGACCGGCTGCTGCTGGTGGCGGAGCGCGCCCTTGAGAATTCGCGGCTGCGACGCGAGGTGAGAGAGCTCAAGCAGCACGCGCCGCTCGCGACGACCCTGGTCGGCCACTCGCCCGCCGCCAATCAATTGCGCCAAACCGTCGACAAGGTCGCACCGACCAACAGCCGTATTCTCATCATCGGCCCCTCGGGCAGCGGCAAGGAACTCGCAGCACGCACCATTCATGCCCATTCGGCACGGGCCAACGGCCCGTTCGTGGTGATCAACGCCGCCGCGATCACACCGGAGCATATGGAGGTCGAGCTGTTCGGCGTCGAAGGCGGCAATGGCAGCTCCAGCCGCAAAGTCGGCGCGCTCGAAGAAGCCCACGGCGGCACGCTGTTCATCGACGAAATTGCCGATATGCCGCGCGAAACCCAAAGCAAGATTCTGCGCGTCCTGGTCGACCAGACCTTCCAGCGCGTCGGCGGCAGCACCAAGGTGACGGTCGATGTGCGCATCGTGTCGTCGACCAGCCGCAATATCGAAGCCGACATCGCCGCGGGAAAATTCCGCGAGGATCTCTATCATCGGCTCTCCGTGGTGCCGATCCGCGTGCCCGGGCTTGCCGAACGGCGCGAAGACATTCCCGAGCTTGTCGAATATTTCATGACGCAGATCTCCCAGACCACCGGCCTGCCCAAGCGGAATGTCGGCGCCGACGCGCTCGCCGTCCTGCAATCCCACGATTGGCCGGGCAACGTGCGGCAACTGCGCAACAACGTCGAACGGTTGATGATCCTGGCCGGCGGTGATCCGGGTGCGGTGATCACTGCCGCCATGCTGCCGCAGGACGTCGGCTCGATGATCCCGTCGATGCCGAACGGCAATGGCGGCGAGCACTTGATGAGCCTTGCACTGCGCGAGGCGCGCGAAGTGTTCGAGCGCGAATACCTTCTGGCGCAGATCAACCGTTTCGGCGGTAACATTTCGCGCACCGCCGAATTCGTCGGCATGGAACGCTCGGCGCTGCACCGCAAGCTCAAGGCGCTGGGGATCGACTGAGCCGATGTCGCGCGTTGCCTACGTCAACGGCCGCTATGTGCCGATGCGTGACGCCATGGTCCACGTCGAGGATCGCGGCTATCAGTTTGCCGACGGCGTCTATGAAGTGTGCGAGGTGAGGGGCGGCAGACTGATCGACGAACGGCGCCACCTCGACCGGCTCGAACGTTCCCTCAAGGAATTGCGTATCCGCACGCCGATGTCGCGCGCCGCGCTCAGCGTGATCCTGCATGAAGTGGCGGCGCGCAATCGCATCGGTTACGGCCTCGTCTATCTGCAGATCACCCGCGGCGTGGCCAAACGCGACCACGCTTTTCCGGTCCCGGCGGTCGAGCCGAGCATTGTCGTGACTTCGCGCGCGCTCAACCGCGCGCGCAACGAAGCGGCTGCGGCAAGCGGCATTGCCGTCGTCTCCGTGCCGGACAACCGTTGGGGCCGCGTCGACATCAAGACCGTCGGCCTTTTGCCCAACGTCCTCGCCCGCCAGGCCGCGATCGACAAAGGCGCGCGCGATGCCTGGTTCGTCGACAAGGACGGCATCGTGACCGAGGCGGCCTCGGCCAACGCGTGGATCGTCACATCGAGCGGCGCCCTGGTGACCCGACACGCCGACAGCGCCATCCTTCGTGGTATCACCCGCACGGTGGTGCTTGACGCCGTCAAGGCGCAAAAGCTTGCATTCGAGGAGCGGGCGTTCACGCTCGAAGAAGCCTATGCGGCGCGCGAAGCGTTCATCACGTCGGCGACCCAGATCGTGCTGCCGGTGGTCCGCATCGACGGGCGTCAGATCGGCGACGGCAAGCCGGGGCCGATAGCGACTGCGCTGCGGCGGGAGTTTCATCGCTTTGCTGAAACCGGATGAAGCCCGGCAGCGGATCAGCCAGTCAGCGGATTGATCACGTTCAAGTCGGGGAAACGGCTGAAGTCTCGGTCCGCCGACCATAATTCCCTTACATCATGCTGGCGGCACAGCGCGGCGATGCGCGCGTCGTGGATTCGAGGTCCGACGATCTTGCCCACCGTTATCGTTGCTCGCAGGTGCGGCCAGTATTCGTCGGCCTCGCCAAGCAGAACAAGCGCCGGGGCAGCGAGCCAAGCATCCACTTGGTCGAGTGCCAAGGCGACTGGAGTCGGCGGATCATAGATACGTGGGTGAGTAGCAATTGCCAGAAATTCGTGCACGCACGGCCATGGGATGGCCCAGGCTGCGCGACCCTCGGCCAAGCCGGCGACGCGGGAGGAAGCAACCTCGTGAAAGGGAGAATCTTCTCGATGCGCATAGATGAGAATGTTCGTGTCGAGCGCGATCACTCGCCATGGTCCCCATAGGCAAGATCACGCAAGCGCTCCCATCCGGCGTCACGCAATTCCGGCCGTAGCCCCCGCCCGCCGAAACTTGCCTTGCGCAGCCGAAATGCCGGCGACCGCTTTGTGCCGATCACAATCTGCCTGAGCCCCCGTTCCACCAAGGCGCGCAGCGTTGTACCTTCCCGAGCGGCGAGCTTTCGTGCGTCGCGCAGCAAGGAATCGGATATTTCAATTGTCGTCTTCATCGAACCATATTAGTGGGTCAATAGATATGGGTGCCAATATACAACTATAGCAGACATCGCAACAACCGTCTTCTTCTGATGGCTGCGCAAGGACTTCATTCCTTGATCCTTTGCGGAAACATAGCCAAACACCTTGTTTCGTGGGCTTGGGGTTTGCCCATAATCCCGGTGACATTCGTCAATAGTAGGAGTCCTCATGCCCCCAACTTGGGCTTGCAACCCCCGTCGCCGCGCCCTCTAATGGTCGAACCTTAGGCTTCGGTGGCTCTGTTTTGATCCGCCCAGGCGCAAGGGACAAGAAACGACCCGCAGGGCAGGGGCCTGCGGTACAAGAACGGAAACAACGGCCATGGCAGCCGACCGCGCACAAAATCTACAAGACACCTTCCTCAATCACGTCCGCAAAGCCAAGATTCCGCTCACCATCTTTCTGGTGAACGGCGTTAAGCTGCAGGGCGTGGTGACCTGGTTCGATAATTTCTGCGTGCTGTTGCGCCGCGACGGGCACTCGCAGCTCGTCTATAAGCACGCAATCTCGACGATCATGCCGGGACACCCGGTTCAACTCTTCGAGGGCGCCGAGGAAGCGCCATCTGGAGAATAAGTTCGATTGGAGCCGCGCCGTCGCGACACGCGCGCTGACCGGCTGAGTCCCACGGGCTCAGCGACGACGGGGCGTGCGCTGGTCATCGAACCGGTATTGCGGCGAGCGGCGGCGCGGATCGCCGCCGGAGAGCGGACGCCTGCTGCTCGTCTCGACGAGGCCATAGGCCTTGCGAGCGCCATCGACCTTGAAGTTGAGCAATCCGGCATCGTGACGCTCAGCGCGCTTCGTCCCGCGACATATCTCGGCAAGGGCAAGGTCGAAGA
>DATJYT010000470.1:0-14361 GCA_035499475.1 Xanthobacteraceae bacterium
GCGGATGCGCTCGACCATGATGTCGGCGTAGCGGCCGCTACGGCTGTGGCGTACGTCCTTGACTGCAATCTCGACCTGCCGGCGCACCGCCTCGGCGTGGGTGCCGCCCATGGAATAGATCATCGTCGGCTCGCCCTCGAGCGGAACGAGCACGTAGCTCGCGAGCGCATGCCATTCCCAGTGGCCGGTCAGCCACAGCATGCCGCCGCCGAAGCTCCAATGGCTCGGGCCGCCGGGAACGATCAGCACGTCGAGCTTGTGCTCGCGCATCTTGGCGCGCAGCGCCTGATAGCGGCGATCGTACTCGGCCTTGGAGAACTGCTCCCACACCGCGTCACGGTAGTAGGGCGTGTCGCGCATGTTCGCGAACGGCAGCGACTGGTCGAGCTTGCCGCGCACCACGTCCCAAGGCTGCGGTCCGATGCGCGGCGGTCTGATTTGCGTGTTCATGGGTGACCCTCAAGACCTGGTATTGCGAGAAGATGCTTCAACAGATCGTATAGCGGGATGAATGTGAGAGATATGAAGCGAAGCGCACGTGGCGCAAAGGTAACATTCATAGGCCTTGCGTGCGCCAGAATGCTCGGATTGTTTCTGGCGGGACGCGTTCGCCGCGCGCAAGCTCCGATTCAGCCTCAGCGATCGCAGCCGCCTCGTCCGGTGTCAGGGGCGGCGGCGAGTCTTCGGCAAGCGCCAGCATGAGCCGAGCAAGATCGTCCTGGGTCTTGGGCGGCAATCGACTGATTGCGGCAACGGCCTGCTCAACAAGCTTAGTCACAATGATTTCTACCATAGGCAGAATATAGCCGCTTTTGTTCGAGGGAGCAGCTTCATTCTTTGCAATCGCCGATCGTGACACGGCCGCCTGCGGCGGCGACGGCCTCGGTGGCGATTTTCATATCGACGACCTGATCCGCCGTCGGTTTCTTCGCCGCATCGATGTAGCCGCTGGCGACGGCGTTATCGATTGTCCATTCGGTGCGCGCGCGATCGAAGCCTTCGTTCACCGACCAGATGCAGTGCTTGGTTTCGACGTCCCAGGCATACTCGACCGCCTCCTTGGGCTTGCCGGTCGCCTTCATCATGATCGGCACGACCTTGGCCTCGTCGCGGTAGATCGTGCGATTGGCCTCGATCATGGCGGCGACGGCATCGACCATGAGGCCATGTTCGCGCCCGATCCAGGCGGTCGCGCCGCCATAGGCGTTGAACATGTAGAGCGGCAATAATTCGGAAAGCTGCACCAGAACGTGCAGCCCCGGATTCTGCTTCTGCGCGAGATAAACGTCTTCCGGATGCAGCGCCACGGCGTCGACCTGCCCGGCCACCAATCCGGGCAACCGGCCGGCGGTGGCGGCAGCAACAAACTGAACGTCGTCGACGGTGAGGTGCGCGGTTTTCAGGACTTCGCGGCCCATCAGCCAATTGAAGCTGCCGACGCCGCCGCCGCTGGCACTGAGCTTCTTGCCCTTGAGGTCCGCGGCCGTTTTGACATCCGCCGCCACGACATAGGCCTGTGGCAGGCGCGGCGCCAAGCCCCAAATTTGCTGCACCGGGACGCCGTGGCCGACCGCAATGGCGCTGACCGCTACCAGCGCCGTGCCTTGCGCCGCGGCGGCCTTTGCGGCCGGCGATTCGCCGCCGTCGAACTGGATGATGTCGGCATCAATGCAGTGCTTGGTGAAGTAGCCGAGCTCCTTGGCCACATAGGGCGAGGTGTGGACGACATTGGGCGGCGCCACCGAGACGCCGATATTGATCTTGCGCATGGCAGCGCACGGCGCCTGGGCCAGCGCCTCGCCGGCGCCGAAGCTCGTCAACAACAGGCCCGCGATGAGAAATGGTGCGAGTGTCGGGCGTTCAGGCATGGTTATCTTCCTCCGAGCTCATTCGCGGTCCGTCGAAGCCGTCCACGGCGCTACACGGATTTCCACGAAGCGCAAAAGCGCCGTTAGCGTCACGCCGAGCAGCCCGAGCGTCATGATCGGCACGAACATCTTATTGACCTCGTAAGTCGCGGCCGTCCGCACGATCAGATAACCGATGCCGGAAATGGCAGTGTAGAGGTCGGCGAACACCATGCCGATCAAGCCGCGGCCGACAGCGAGCCGCAGACCGGTGACGATGAACGGCAGCGCACCGGGCAGCACGATATTGGTCCAGAGCTGCCGCTCGCTGCAGCGGAACGCGCGGCCGACTTCGATCAGCTTGGGATCGACGTTCTTGACGCCCTGGTAGGTGTTGATCGCCATGGGGAAGAACGCGAACAGGAACAGGATGATCACTTTGGCAAAGGTGTCGATGCCGGCCCACAGCACGATGAGCGGCACCAAAGCGAGACTCGGGATCGAGTAAAGAAACGTGATGTAGAAATTGAGCGCGGCGTCCAGCACCCAAAAGCGCGCCAGCAGGAGGCCGACGGCGATGCCGATGGTGGCGGCGAGCGTCAGCCCGATCGCCAGCACGACCAGGCTCGGCCACAGGTAGGACCACAATTCTCCGCTGGCGATCATGTCGACGGCCGCCGTCGCGATGGCGCTTGGCGTCGTGAACAAGGCCGGGTTGATGCGGGCGCCGCCGATCTGCCAGACGGCGAGCACGATCGCGAGCGAGACGAAGCGGATCGCGATATTGAGCCATGCGCGGCGCCGGCGCCGCTCGGCCGCGACCCGACGGGCTCGCGCCTGCTCGGCGTCCGGCGTGGAAAGCGCCACGCGGGCGCCGGATTGGACGGCGACGCTCACGCGGCCGCCGTCCTGATCGGCTGTGCGTTGTGCAACTCACGCCAGATGTGGGCGCGCAGTTGCGCGTAGCGCGGATCGGCGCGAACGTCCTCGACGTCGCGCGGCCGGCCGAACGGCAGATCGATGATTTCCTTGATACGTCCCGGCCGTGCGCTCATCACCGCGATGCGATCGCCGAGGATGAGAGCCTCGTCGATCGAATGGGTGATGAAGACCATGGTCTTGCGCTCCTCGGGCCGCTCCATGATGCGCAGGAGTTCTTCCTGCAGAATTTCCCGGGTCTGCGCATCAAGCGATGCGAACGGCTCGTCCATCAGGAGAATCGATGGATTGATGGCGAGCGCGCGCACGAGCCCGACGCGCTGCTGCATGCCGCCGGACAACTGGTAGGGATAGTTTTGCTCGAAGCCGGCGAGCCCGACCAGATCGAGATAATGCGTGACGCGTTTGCGGATCACAGCAGCCGGCGCGCCGGTGACCGTGAGGCCGAAGGCGGCGTTGTCGTACACGGTCTTCCACGGCAGCAGGCCGAAATGCTGGAACACCATGGCGACGCCTTGCGGTGGGCCCTGTACGGCGGCGCCATCGACGAGAAGCTTGCCGCCGCTGAGATCGATGAGGCCGGCGATGCACCGCAGCAGCGTCGTCTTGCCGCATCCGCTCGGCCCGACGATGCACATCGTTTCGCGGTCGCGCACCGTCAGATCGAGCTGGCGAAAAGCGGTGACTGTGCCGTCAAGAAACAGCTTGCTGGCATTTTCCGCCGTGATGACCGGTTTTGTCGACTGTTCTACGGCAGCCATCGCAAACCTTGCACGCTTCCCCTGCGAGGCAATAGAGTTCTGGCCGCCGGGCGCTGTCAAGGCGCGCAAGCCGGCACAGAATAATCGCGCGGCCGTGCGGAACGGTCCGTGCGCACCACGGTGATGGATTGAAAAAAATTCCGCGGAGGGAGTTCGTCGGATTGGCTGGCGCTGCGGTGCTGGCCCGGCCGGCGTGGGCGGCCGACAAGGTCGTCGCCGGCACGCTCGGCGGCCAGGCGCCGCTGTGGCCGTTCTACATCGCGTCTCACAAGGGTTTTTTCGCCGCCGAAGATCTCGACGTCGAGATCAATTTCGCGCAAAGCGGCGCCGCGGTCACGCAGCAACTCACCGGCGGCTCATTCGACGTCGCGTTGAGCGTCGGCATCACCGACCCGATTCACGCCATCGACAAGGGCGCTTCGCTCGCGATCATTCGCATCGTCGGCAAGAACGCGCCCTACGTCTTGATCGGCAAGCCCGGGCTGAAATCGATCGCCGACCTCAAGGGTAAGACCGTCTCTATCGGTCAGCCCAACGACATCACCACCAATTACTTCCAGAAGATGGCGGAAGCGAACGGGTTAAAGCACGGCGACTACGACGCGCTCCCTGCGGGGGTCGCGGCCGCGCGCTACGCGGCCTTGCGTGCCGGCGTCGCCGACGCTGCTCTGGTCCTGCCGCCGGTCAACTTTCAGGCCGCCGCGGCGGGCTATGTGACGCTCGGGATCGCGGCCGACTACGTGAAGAACATGCCGTTCACCGGCATGGCCGTGCGCAGGGACTGGGCGCAGGCGCACGCGCCCGTCGTCAAGCGCCTGCTCTCGGCAACCGACAAAAGCATCGCCTGGCTTGCCGACGAAAAGCACCGCGGCGAAGCCATCGCGCTTTTGGTCGATGTCGGCCGCTCCAGCAAGGAGGACGCCGACGCCAGCTATGATTTCCTGCGCCGCATCGACTACTTTCAACCGGACAGCAAGCTGTCGCGCGCCACACTGCAAAATATGATCGACATCGAACGCGGCCTCGGCAATGTCGGTCCGTCGCTCACGGCCGACCGACTCGTCATGCCCGAGATCACCGAACTGTCGGACTGAAAGAAAGAGCCGACGCGGCGGATCTTGTTAAATCTGCCAAGACGGCTGTCTCGCCGGACCATGCTGATTTTGCGCAGCAGACCGGCTATGATTTGCGTCAAGAACAAAGCGTGCGGCCGGCCAATGGCGCGCGTGGGTATCGGGGAGGACGCCATGATTGCCAAACACGAATTGTGTCTCGGCGCTGCCGCGATCGCCTTCGCCGCATTGTTCGCCATCGCCGCCCCGACCGCACTCACGGCGCAGCAGGCGCAAGACCCCGCGATCAAGATCGGCGACACCGATCTCGGCGGCACCGTCAGCGGCCCGAACGGGCCTGAAGCCGGTGTGTGGGTAATCGCCGAAACCACCGACCTGCCGACCAAGATGGCCAAGATCGTCGTCACCGACGACAAGGGCCGCTATGTGATGCCCGACTTGCCAAAGGCCAATTACATGGTCTGGGTGCGCGGCTACGGCCTGGTCGATTCACCCAGGGTCGAAAGCGCGCCCGGCAAGATAGTCAATCTCACCGCGGTGCCGGCGCCGAACGCGGGCGCCGCGGCACAATATTATCCGGCGATCTACTGGTACGCGATGCTGGGCATTCCGGACAAAAGCCTCTTCCCCGGCACGGGCCGCAACGGCAACGGCATGTCGCCGAAGGTCAAAAGCCAGGACCAGTGGATCGACGGCATCAAGACGCAGGGCTGCAATTCCTGTCATCAGCTCGGCAATCTGGCGACGCGCATGATCCCCGCGGCGCTCGGCCATTTCGACACGTCGTTCGACGCCTGGGTGCGCCGCGTCCAAACCGGACAGGCCAGCGAGATCATGGCGCGCAATCTCGGCGACATCGACGCGCAAATCGCCTTGAAAAATTTTGCCGACTGGACCGACCGCATTGCCGAGGGCGAGGTGCCCTTCGCCAAGCCGCAACGGCCGCAAGGCATCGAGCGCAATATCGTCGTGACGCTTTGGGATTGGTCGAGCCCGAAAGCCTACCTGCACGACGAGGTCGCGACCGACAAGCGCAACCCGACCGTCAACGCCAACGGCCCGCTCTACGGCTCGTCCGAGGATTCAACCGACATGGTGCCGATCCTCGATCCGGTTCACGCGCAAGCCAGCGGCGTGAAAGGCATCGTGCGCGATCCGAAGACGCCGGGCTCGATGTTCATCACCACGCTCGAGACGCCGATGTTTGCGCCGTCGCCCTATTACGGCGACGAGCGCACCTGGTATAGCCAGACCAGCATCCACAATCCGATGATCGATCAGAAAGGCCGCGTCTGGCTCACGGCGCGCATCCGGCCGCCGGCCGACCCGGATTTCTGCAAGCGCGGCTCCGATCATCCGTCGGCGAAATTGTATCCGATGGACCGTGCCGCGCGCCATCTCGAGCTCTATGAGCCGAAGACCGGCAAGCTCACCACCATCGACACCTGCTTCACCACACATCATCTCAACTTCGCCGAGGACGCCGACAACACGTTGTGGTTCTCCGCCGGCGGCGCCAACGCGCCGGTGATCGGCTGGCTCAATACGCGCATCTACGACGAGACCGGCGACGAGCAGAAGGCGCAGGGCTGGACGCCGCTCATTCTCGACACCAACGGCAACGGCAAGCGCGATGAAGGCTATGTAGGGCCGAAGGATCCGGTCGATCCAACGAAGGACAAGCAGATCATCGCCGGCTTCTACGGCATTGCCTGGTCGCCGCTCGACGGCTCGATCTGGGGCTCGGTGCTCGCCTATCCGGGCGGCGTGGTGCGGCTGAACCCGGGCAGCAATCCGCCGGCGACGGCGTTGGCGGAATATTACGAGGTGCCGTTCAACGACCCGCGCGCGCCGGTGAACGGCTACGGCCCGCGCGGCCTCGACATCGATCGCAACGGCGTGGTGTGGGTGCCGCTGGCGAGCGGCCATCTGGCAAGCTTCGACCGGCGCAAATGCAAGGGTCCGCTCAATGGCCCGGAGGCGACCGGCCGGCAATGCCCGGAAGGCTGGACGCTCTATCCGTTCCCCGGCCCGCAATTCAAGAACGTCACCGAGTCGGGCAGCGCCGAGGCGAGCTATTTCACCTGGGTCGATCAGCACGACATCCTCGGCCTTGGCGCCAATGTGCCGTTCGCGACCGGCAACGAGTCGGACTCACTGCACGCGCTCGTCGACGGCAAATTCATCGAGCTGCGTGTGCCCTATCCGATGGGTTTCTTCGCCAAGGGTCTCGACGGCCGGATCGATGATCCGAGCGCTGGCTGGAAAGGCCGCGCGTTGTGGTCGACCTATGGCGGCCGCGCGCCCCAGCACATCGAGGGCGGCAAGGGCACCTATCCGAAGGTGGTGAAGTTCCAGCTCCGGCCCGATCCGCTGGCGCGATAAAACGGGGCGGTCACGTCGCCATCAAGCCCTGCCGCCGCGCCAGCAGCCAATAGATCGCGATCACCGGCGTCATCAGCGCGAGCATGACGGTGGCGAGCGCCGAGGATTGGCCGAGGCCGCCGCCGAGCCACAGGCTCCAGACCACGACCGGCAGCGTGATGTTGTCCGAGGTCGACAGGATGACGGCGAGCGTGAGTTCGCGGAACACCAGGAGCGCGATCCACAGCCAGGCATAGAGCAGCGTCGGCGCCAACAGCGGGAGGACGATGCGGCGGAACGCGGTCCAGCGGCTGGCGCCACTGGTGAGGGCGGATTCTTCGAGCTCGCCGTGAATCTGAACGAGCCCGCTGTTGGTCATGCGCGTGCCGTAGCTCAATCGCGCGATCGAGAAGACGATCAGCAGAAGCCAGATCGTGCCATAGATCGGCAGCGCGCCCTGCACCACGTAGAGCGTGATCAGCAGCGCGCCGACGCCGAAGATGATGCTCGGCACTGCGTGCGGCAGGAAAGCGATGAAATCGAACGCATTGCGCCATGGAATACGCGAGCGAAGAACGATCCATGAGAATGCAATGCTGACCGCAATGGTGACGGTCGGAACGAAGACCGCGAGCAGAACCGTATTCCACATCGCCCCCAGCGCCAGATCCCAGGGCAGCGTGAAATAATGCGCGAGCGATGCCACGGCCAGGGCCTGCCGCGACGGCAATTGAAAGTACGGCAACAGCGACGCCCAGATCAAAAGTGCAATGGGCAGGATTTTGCTCAGCGTGAAAAACGTGCCGAGAAAGCACCACGCCGGAAGCTGCCGCGATCCGAGCCGGGTTAATCTCGGCCGATAGGCGCGGCCGGTGACCACGGCAAAGCGCTGCGAGCGGCCTTGCATCTGCGCGTACCACCAGCTCGCCAGCGCCGCGATCGCCATCACGATGGTGCTCAGCGCCGCGGCAAGTCCGTAGCGCGGCAGCACGTCCTGTGGATTGAGCAGCAGATAGAGATAAGTGCTGAACGTGAACAGCCGGTTGCCCCAGCCGATGATCGCCGGCACGTCGAACGCCGCAAAGCCGGTCATGAAAATGTAGATCGACGCCGCCAGCACGCCCGGCCAAGCGAGCGGCAGCGTGACGCGCCGCAGCACGGTCCAGAAGCCGCCGCCGTGAATGCGCGCCGCCTCTTCGAGCGACGGCTCCATGGAGCGGAACACCGCGGCCGTCATGATGAAGGCGAGCGGCGCCAGGTTGAGGCCCTGTACCCAGCCCATCCCGGCGATGCTCATGATGTTGAGCGGGGCCGATGAAAGATGGAACGCGCCTATCAGCAATTGATTGGCAAGGCCGATGCGCGGATGCAGCAGGAACAGCCAGCCCATGGCCGCGGCAAAGCCCGGAATGAGCAGGCCGATCGCCATCAAGGTGAAAAGGACCGTCTTGCCGCGAAGATCGCTGCGCTCCACCAGCCAAGCGGCAGGGAGCCCGAAGAAAAGCGCGACCGCGAGCGACACAAGTGAAAATGCGATGGTGTCGCGCAGCACCGTATAGGTGCGCACATCGGTGAAGACCGCGATAAAGTTATTAAGCGTGTAGGTGAGCTTCGGATCGCCCGGTGTGCCGTCGGTCCAGGCGAGCCAGAGCACGACGGCGAGATGCGCGAGGATGACGAAGCTGACGCCGACGACCACCGCGAGCATGATGGCCGGCATCAGGTCGATCGTGTCGCGCGCGGGCTTGCTCAGGCGAGCTCCCTCTCCCCGGCGGGGAGAGGGAGAAGTTTGCCGCTCCGGCGCCGTTGCCATCTAGCCAGATAGCCGCGAACCCGGTCTGGCCGCCATCAGTTTTTTGTCGTGATGATTTTGATCAGCTCGCTCTTCGAGGCGTCGATCTCGGGATGGCGCAGGTACCATTCGGTCGTGACTTCCTTGAACTTGACGCCCCTCTTGGTGAAATCGTCGACCATCTTGCCCATCTGCGAGCCGGGCATGGTGTGAAGATCGATCTTCCAGGTGTCGTAGGAGAGCTTCTGGCCTTGCTCGGTTTCGATGAACAGCGTGAACAGCTTGGCGGCATTCGGGTGCTGGGCGTTCTTCGGAATGCCGAAGTAATAATAGCGCTCCTGCGCGGCATCGAGCGGCATCATCTGGGCGAGCGGCGCGCCCTTGGCCTGCCATTGCAGCGCGTCCTGCCCAGTGCAGTCCATGACCAGGGCGAGATATTCGCCGGTCGCGATGCGCTCGGCTTCGCCGCAGCGGATCAGGCCGGTGATCTGGTGCGAGAGCTTCTGCACGTAATCGACCGTCTTGTCCTTGCCCCAGACGTCGCTCGCCAGGAGGACGTCGAAACCGGCCGCGTAAGGCGTCGAAGCGATCTTGCCCTTCCATTCGGGCTTGAGGAAATCGTCGAGCGTCGCGGGCTTCATCGGCGCGAGCTGCGAGTTGTAGGTCGCGCCCGTCAGTCCGGTCGAAACGCGAATGAGCTTGCCGTCGAGCTCGGTCATGCCGGCATCAACGCGTGACGGCAGATATTTCGGCCAATCGACGGACTCGAACAGACCGACCTTGATGAGCGGCGCCATCTGCGGCGCGGCGCCGAGCATGATGTCGATATGCGCCTTCTGGTCGGCGGAATATTCCGTCACAAGCTGGTTGCCGATGCGCGCCATGTCGGGCCCCGGCACGAAATTGATCTTCACGTTGCTACCGAACGCCTTGTTCATAGCCGCCTGGAAGCGCGCGGCGCCCTGCGCGCCGTCGTAGGTGGACGGACTCCAGCTCAGCGTCAGCGCGGCTTCCTTGTCGGCGGCCGCGACCAGGTCCTTGAGCGCGGGCGTCATGTCCTGCGCGTGCGTTCCGCCGCAGGCCGGCAGCACAACGATGCAGGCGGCGAAAAAGCCGCGAAATGCGTTCATCACGTCCTCCCCCGGTCTTGCGCTTTACCTTCGCTTTACTTGCGCGCCTTGCCATCTGGCCCGATCGTAACACCGTAATCGCGCGCAGCGGCCGCCCGGCTGATATAGCCGGCGTCGAGATCGCGCTGGATCAGGTCGAGCGCGCGCTCGCCCGGTGCACCATAGCCGCCACCGCCGCCGGTCTCCACGCACACGATGTCGCCGGGGGCGAGTCGATAGTCGTCCTCCTTGTCGGCGATCAGCTCTTCCCCCGTCGCGGCCTTGATAACGATGAAGTGGCCGGGTCTCGCCTCCTTGCCGCCCTGCACACCCCAGGGCGGGCAGCGCGTGCGATCGAGGTTGGTGCCGAGATTGCACGGGGCGAGGATGCGGTATTTCTTGCGGAAACCGAGGCCGCCGCGGAATTTTCCGGCGCCGGCGGAATCCTCGCGCAGCGAGAACTCCTCGATGCGGAACGGCATCAGCGATTCCTGCAATTCGAGCGGAATGATGCGGGTGTCGCCGTGCGCCATGGTGCGGAACGGGCCGGCGCCATCGTGGGTGGCGCAGGCGCCCCAACCGCCATGGCCGCTGTCATGGGTATCGAAGAATGAGCCATCGGGCCGGCGGCCGTAGAAGCGCACGCCCGAATGGGTGCCGAAATGGCCGCCCGGCACGCGCTGCGGCAGCGCGGTCTCCAGCGCCTTGATGATGGCGTCGATGACGGTCGGAAACGGCGTCGGATACATGAACATCGGCGCTGTCGGATCGGCGCTGACGAGCTTGCCCGGCGGCAGCACGAGCTTGATCGGCCGGAACGTGCCTTCGTTCGCCATCTCGTCGGCGCCCATCAGATATTTGAAGGCGACGCGCGCGATGGTCTGGCCGCCGCCGAAATAACCGGAATTGATCGGCCCCTTGGCCTGCGGCGCCATGTCCGAATAATCGACGGTGAGCTCGTCGCCGGCGACGGTCACTTTGACGACGATCGGCACCGGCGCATCCGAGCCGGAGCGATCGTTGTCGAGCCAGGTCTCGGTCGTGTAGGTGCCGTCCGCCATCGAGCGGATGAAGGCGCGCGCCGCGGCCTCCGATTGATCGAGAATAGTCTCCACGGCGCTGTTGAAGGTAGCGATGCCGTAACGGTCGGCGAGCTCCGCGGTGAGATCGCGCCCGAGCAGGCAGCCGGCAAGCTGCGCCGCGATATCGCCCATCAGCTCCTGCGGCATGCGGGTGTTGTTTTCGATGATGCGATAGACTTCCTCGATGGGCTTGCCCCGCGACCACATCTTGATCGAGCGAAGCTGAAGCCCTTCCATGAAAATGTCGGTCGAGCGCGTCTGGATGCCGCCGATCTCGATCCAGTGCACGTTGATGGCGAAGAAGCCGATCAGCGTGCCTCGCTCCGGCCCGGCATAGATCGGCGTGTACATCACCGTGTTGTTGAGGTGCTGGCCCTGCACCGCGGCGTGATTGCACACCACCACGTCGCCGTGATGCAGCCGCTCGCGGCCGTAGATCGCAAGCCCGTCGCGCACCGCCATGCCGACGGAGTCCGCCACGAACGGCGGCATGCCCCCGGTGCATTGGGCGATGAGCTGGCCGTCGGCGCCGACCAGGCCGACGGCGAAATCGTTGTATTCGTAGATATAGGGACTGAACGCCGTGCGCTTGATGTTGGCGTCGATCTGATTGGTGATCGAGACCAGGCCGCGGTGGATCACCTCCTGGGTGATCGGATCGACCGCCGTCGGCGCCAGCTTTTCCGCGGCCAGCTGCATCACGCCGTTGCCTCCGCATTGTGGCACTCGATCCGGATTTCGTGCAACTCGCCGATCGCGAAGCGATCGCCCGGCCACACCAACGTGGTCGAGCCGTATTCCTCGATGATCGCCGGACCGTCGGCGGCGAAACCCGGTGCGAGCGCGGTGCGGTCATAAACGGCGGCCTCGACCGTGCCGTGACCGCCGAAATAGACCGACCGTTTGCCGCCGGCGCGCGGTGAGGTGCCGGCGCGCGGCAGGCGATGCAGATCGGGCCGGCGCAGCCGCGTGAAGGCGGAGAGATGGAGCGCCTGAAACTCGGCCTTCGCGCGGGAATCAGCGTGCCCGTAACGGCGCTGATAGTCGCGGTCGAAAGCCTGGCGGATATCGGCGGCCGTGCCGCTTTCGGCGAGCGACACTTTGATGTTGTGGCGCTGGCCGCTGTAGCGCATCTCGGCATGGCGCTCGAACAGCACCTCGCTGGCGCCGAATTCACGCACCAAGGCCGCGCGCGCGTCACTCTCCATTTCCGCGAATGTGCCGTTGAGCGCCGCGACCGTGGCGTCGTTGAGCACGCCGACGAATGTCTTCGACACATCGAGCCGTGCGTCGGCGAGCAGCATGCCCATGGCGGAAAAATTTCCCGGCTCCGGCGGAATGACGACCGTCGGGATCGACAGCTCGTGCGCCAGCGCGCTCGCGTGCAGCGGCCCGCCGCCGCCATAGCAGAACAGCACGAAGTCGCGCGGATCGAGGCCATGTTCCACGGAGACTTGCTTGATGGCGCCCGCCATGATCACCGTCGCGATCGACAGGATGCCGTCGGCGACTTCGATCAATCCGCTGCGGCCGTGATAGCCGAGCGGCCCGGCGATGCGCTCGACGGCGACGCGGGCCGCTTCGGCATCAAGCGCGAACTCGCCGCCGAGGAAGCGCTCGGCGTTCAGCCGCCCGAGCACCAGATTGGCGTCGGTCACCGTCGGCTCGCGGCCGCCTTGGCCGTAGCAGGCCGGGCCGGGCGTCGAGCCGGCGCTTTGCGGGCCGACATGGAGACGGTTCTGCGCATCGAGCCAGGCGATCGAGCCGCCCCCGGAGCCGACCTCGACGATGTTGATGACCGACGACTTGATCGGAAAACCTTTCACATAGCCGCCAGCGTAGTAGATCGAATCGACCGAGAACTGGCCCTTCTCGACCAGCGCGCATTTCGCCGTCGTGCCGCCCATGTCGAAGGCGATCAGATTCTTGTAGCCGAGCGCGTCGGCATAGGCGGCGGCGCCGATGCAGCCGCCGATCGGACCGGATTCCACGAGGCCCACCGGCTGTCGGCACGTGCGATCGACCGACAGCAATCCGCCGTTCGAGCCCATCATGAACAGCGAACCGTGAAAGCCCTTGGCGGCGAGATCGCTTTCGAGCCGGCGAATGTAAGTGTTCACCTGCGGCCCCACATAGGCGTTGGCCGCGACCGTCGAGGTGCGCTCGTATTCGTACCACTCGCGCGTCAGTTCCGTGGAGCAGGTCACATAGGCGTCGGGCAACAGCCGCCGCAAAATCTGCGCCGCCTCTTCCTCATGCGCCGGATTGGCATAGGAGTTCATGAAGAAGATCGCGACGGACTCGATGCCGAGGTCCTTGAGCCTTTTCGCAAGCTGCTCCAGGCCGGCCGTGTCCAGCGGCGCGATGACTTCGCCCTTGCTGCCGATGCGCTCCTTGACCTCGAAGCGCAGCGTGCGCGGAATGAGCGGATCATCGCGGCGATAATGCAGGTCGAACGGGTCGGGCCGGTTGCCGCGCGCGATTTCGAGTACGTCGCGAAAGCCCTGGGTCGTCACCAAAGCAGCCTTCGCGCCCTTGCGCTGGATCAGCGAATTGATGACGAGGGTGGTGCCGTGGTTGAGGAAGGTCGCCGCCTGCGGCTCGAGCTTCGCCTTGGCGAAGCAGTCAAGCACGCCGGCGACGAAGTTGTCGTAGGTGGTTGGGCATTTGGTGAAGACCACGGCGCGGTTGTCGTCGTCATAGGCGACAAGATCGGTGAAGGTGCCGCCGATATCGACGGCTACGGAATAGGCCATTGCGTCGAACAAGCTCCCGAAATGACAGGCCGATGCTCGCCATCGCGTCCGGGGGCGTGCACGGAGAACTCAAGGGCCGCCAATATAAAGGAGCGGCCGCCCCGCGGGTAAGCCGCATTTTGACATGGCTCGGCGCCGCCGGGCGGCGCTAAGTCCGCAGCTTTGAATGCAAATCCGGCTCCGGGCCGGGCAGGAAGCGTTGCAGCCGGCGCAGCCGTCGCCTGCCTTGCGGGGACGCTGCGAAACCGCCGATACTCGCACCGGCGGAGGCGCCATCCGGGGACTTGGTGGGGCGAATCGGCTGCGAGGTGTTGCGGGGATGCGCAGGTGCTGCGGCAGGCGGACGAAATGGCGCGCGGCTGTCCTTGCCGGCATGCTTGGCGCGGCCGCAAGCGTCGCGGCAACCGACGTGTCGCGGGCCCAAGGCTTTTTTGATTTTCTGTTCGGCGGTCCGCAGCGGCCCCCGCCGCCCCCGCAGCCGCTGCCGGCGCCGCCTTCGGCTGGAATCGGACGCGTCGCGCCGGCTCCGCTCGGCCCGGAAAGCGTGCGCGAAGGTTCCGGCTCGACCGGCCACGGCGTCGCCTTCTGCGTGCGGCTGTGCGACGGCCAGCATTTCCCGCTGGAGCAGATGGCGAACG
>DATJYT010000471.1:0-3285 GCA_035499475.1 Xanthobacteraceae bacterium
ATAGCCGCCGCCCAAGAACAAGGTCATCAAATCCAAGATGACGGCCATGACCCGCCGTGTCGTTGATGCTCGCTCAATTTCGGACATGCCGCCTCCCGCCGCGTCCGGTCGTGTTCAGGCGGCGCGTTGGAGATGATCCACGAGCCCCGCGAACAGGCCGCGCCCATCGGTCCGGCCCATCGCGGCTTCGACGTGGTTTTCCGGATGCGGCATCATGCCGAGCACGTTGCCGCGCGCGTTGATGATGCCGGCGATGGCGTTCATGGCGCCGTTGTGGTTCCAATTCGGGTCGATCATGCCGTCGGGCGACGAATAGCGGAACAGCACCCTGCCCTCGCCTTCAAGCCGCGCGATGGTCTCGCCGTCGGCGATGTAGTTGCCCTCGCCGTGCGCCACCGGCACACGGATCACCTGGCCGGCATTGTAGCCGCGGGTGAAGGCGGTGTCGGAGCGCTCGACGCGCAGATAGACGTCGCGGCAGATGAATCGAAGCTGCGCGTTGCGCATCAGCACGCCCGGAAGAAGGCCCGCCTCGCAGGCGATCTGGAAGCCGTTGCACACCGCAAGCACGAGGCCGCCCCTCTGCGCGAAAGCGCGGATCGCATCCATGACCGGCGCGCGCGCGGCAATGGCGCCGCAGCGCAGATAGTCGCCGTAAGAAAAGCCGCCGGGAATAACGACGAGGTCGGTGCCCGCAGGCAGTTCGCGCTCGGCGTGCCACACCATCGCCGGCTCGCGTCCGGAGACGAGCCGCAGCGCGCGCGCCATGTCGCGTTCGCGATTGATGCCGGGGAAAACGACAACGGCGGATTTCACGGCCTTACCTCAACTGCCGTCGGAGCCGAGCTCGGCGCGAGCCCAGCGCAGCACCAGATCGGTGTTGAGAAACCTGAGCGCCGCGCGCTGGCTGCCGGTAAGATCGCCGTCGGAGGTCACGGTCGCGACCACGACGTCGCATTTGTCGTTGAAGGCGATCGCGATCGCCGACGCATTCGGCTGATACGGGCCGGTCACGTTGAAAACCCGCGTGCGCCCCATCATCCAGCCGACCGTCACCGGTCTGCCGTCGCCGATGCCGATAAAATCCGGTCCCAGCAGTTCCACATCGCCGACGCGGTCGAGTTCGGTGTCGTCGTAGACGCCGCGGCTGCAATTGCAGAAGCCGATCTTGGGCCGCAGATAAAGATTGACCGTCACGCCGCAGGCGTCCGCCTCGCAGCGGAACGCCCGGCCGGTGCCCCACTGATCGAGCGGGAACGGCCACTTCACTTCGCTCCAGTGCGGATTGAGACGGCCGGTCGCCGGGCCGTTGGATGCCGAGACATCGCCGCCGACGCCGCCGGCAAGGACGACGACCAGAGCCAAGGCCCTCGCGGCTGCTCCTGTCATCCAGTCACCTCGATGCGGTAATTTTCGATCACCGTGTTGGCGAGGAGCTTTTCGGCGGCGCTCTTAAGCGCGGCCTCGGCGCCGGCGCGGTCGGCGCCGTCGATCTCGATATCGAACACCTTGCCCTGGCGCACGCTGGCGACGCCGCTGACGCCGAGCGATTTCAGGGCGCCTTCGATGGCCTTGCCCTGCGGGTCAAGAATACCCGACTTCAATGTGACGGTGACGCGGGCTTTCATGCGGGGCGCTCCGGCCTCGCCCATTCAATATGGATGAATCGAGGTAATCGCAACCGGCCGCAGGCTACGTTTCGAGCAATTGGCCGTAGCCCGGCACGCGGCCGCTGTCGCCGACCAGCCGCATCGCCGCCCACAGCGCTGCCGTGGCCGACGAGACAACCGGAATGTGATGGCGGTCCTCGAGCGGCTTGGCGACGCCGAGCGTGCGCAGGCCGCCGCAGGAAATCAGGATGCCCTCGGCGCCGCTCGAACGCGCCACGGCGCCGTCGCTGAGCGCGATGATGTCGGCTTCGGTTTTCTTGCCGGGGCCGCCGAATTCGAGCAGGTCGAAACATTCGAGCGCCAGCACGTCGATACCGGCGGCAGCCAACAGTTCCTTCAGGCGCCGATTCACCACGTCGGTATACGCGGTAGCGACCGCGACGCGCTTAGCGCCGACCTCGCGCAGCCCGTCGATGATGGCCTGGCTCATGGTGCTCACCGGCAGCCCGGTGCGCGCGCGCAACTCCTCAAGCAGCCGGTCATGCGCCTGCGGACCGCGATAGAACGTCAGCGACGTGCCGATCACCATGATCGCATCGACGCCCCTGGCGGCGAGCTCCTCCGCCGCCGGAATGATGGCGTCGAACGCCGCCGCGTAGCCCTCGGGCGTCAGCGCACGCACGCCGACGCCGCGGGGAATGAAATGCACGTCCGGATACATGATCGGACATTCGACGGGGAGTTCGTCCTTGGCGAAGGGAACGACGAGGCCGATGGTGCGTGTCATGGGTAATTCCCTCAAAAATGGACGCAACGGAAAGTCACTACACCAACCCCGTGTCCCGATAAATCTCGGACAGCGGCAGTGAAATCCCCAATGGCGATAATTCGAGCGCTTCGGACGCTGATCGAATGCGACGCTCGGCAAATTCAACATCGCGTGAAAATACGACGACGTCGACCGCATCCTGAGCAATGACGACATAATGGAGGAGCGACGGCAAGCGTGCATAGGCCGAGCGCTTCCAACGCAAATCACGCTCTGCAGTGGAGGGAGAGAGAATTTCAAAGATCACGAGCGCGCTATCGGTGTTTCGACCATGCGGATCGCGCCTGACCGTCCCAGCCGGAAGAATGAAGACATCCGGCTCGGGAAGGCTGGTATCGGAAACTCTTACGCCGACACCAGGGATAGCCTCCCACGATTGCGTCCTTTGACGCTGAATTGTCCTGAGAAGAAAAACGAGATTGCCAAGAATATATTGGTGCAAAGGACTCGGCGATGCATTCAAGATCGGCTCCCCGTCGATCAGCTCCCACTTCTCTTCATCGGGCCGGGTGTCGGTGAAGGCGTAAAACTCCTCCACCGTCATCGGTCCGGTTTTGATCGTGGGGACGCCCATCGCCGGCGCTCCAGCGCCTAGCCCTTGACCAGGACCGGGCCGGTGCCTTGCGGCCGTTCGCCTTCGCTCATGATGCCGAGACGCTTGGCGACCTCGGTATAGGCCTCGAGCAAGCCGCCGAGATCGCGGCGGAAACGATCCTTGTCGAGCTTCTCGTTCGACTTGATGTCCCAGAGCCGACAGGAGTCGGGAGAAATCTCGTCGGCGACGACGATCCGCATCAGATCGTTCTCCCACAGCCGCCCGGTCTCCATCTTGAAATCGACGAGACG
>DATJYT010000472.1:0-4466 GCA_035499475.1 Xanthobacteraceae bacterium
TGCTGCGATCTCGCGAACGACGGACGGCGCAGTTTCGAACAGATGCGGGTCCTGATCGGGATTGCTCAGGATGTTGACGACAGAAACCAGGTCGCCGCCAATCTGCTGCGCCACGTCACCGTAGAAATTCTCCGCAGCTACAATGGTAATCTGGGCGTCCGCCGCGCGCGCCGCTGTGAGGGTCGCCGTGGCAAACAACAGCACCGTGACGAGACCGAAGACTATTCTTATTGGCACGCCTCCGCAGGTTGTATCCAAAAGAAGGGGTTGCCCCCAATCGCTATGTTATAACATAACATGGTCATTGAATATCTCCAAGTTAGGGTGGCCCCCTCCGGCGATAGCGGGGAAGGGCGGCCGAAAAAGCGACGCAATTGGGATAAATAAACAGCTCGTTCGCTACGTCTTTGTTTCTGCACCCTTCGTCGGCTGGGAATTCGGTTCCGTGTGGGGCGACCGCGGGTACGGCGGCTCAGTTCAATGGATTGGTTCCGACTGAGAGTTCGATCAGCCGCAGGGCTGGCGCTGTTTGCGCTCGCCGTGCAGATGGTCCTTTCGTTTGGCCACATGCATCGGGACGACCTCGGGCTGCCGCCGCTTGCCGGCGGCGATCCGACCCAGTTCGCCTCCGCCGCGACGCCCGGGCCGGCGTCTCCGGCCGGCCATCAGCAGCAGCCGGCGTCGGACGATTACTGTCCGATCTGCGCCAGCATCGCAATTCTGTCGATCTGGATGCCCGCACTGCCGCCCGTACTTGTGTCGCCTGAGCCAATCCGCCGCGTTTGGGCGCCGGTCGCCGCCCTGCAAAGCTCACCGACGCTCGTCTCGCTTTCGTTTCAAGCGCGTGCACCGCCGGTCGCCTAGCTCCATCGTCATTGAGCCGCAGCCGTTTGCCCTCGGGCAGGACGGCGCAATCGCCTTCGCGCACGCGCCGCAACAACGTCGCGGACGCAGGCGCTGCCGATGAAGGCGACCTAAGCCATGCACCACATTCGAGCGCGACACTGGATCGGCATCCTATTGTCGCTCCTGGCCTATGCCGGCGTGACAACAGGCGCGGCGGAGGCGCATCCGCACGTGTGGGTCACCATGACGACCGAGTTGCTCTATGCTCCGGACGGCTCGGTGACCGGCGTGCGCCACGCCTGGACCTTCGATGACATGTTCTCGGCCTATGCCACCATGGGCATCCCGGCCGCGACCAAAGGCCATTTCACACGTGAGGAGTTACGGCCGCTCGCACAGGTCAACGTCGACTCGCTGAAGGAGTACGCCTACTTCACCTATGCCTGGATCAACGGAAGGCGGGAAAAGAAGGCATTCAACGACCCAGTCGATTACTGGCTCGACTACGATCCCGGGAAAACCGTGCTCACGCTGCACTTTACGCTCCCGTTCAAGGCGCCAGTGCCGGGCAAGCAGCTTCGCATCGAGGTCTACGATCCGGAATTCTTTATTGATTTTCAATTCGCTGATCAGAATCCGGTCAAGCTAGTCGGCGCACCAGCGTTATGCGCTGTCTGGACCGACAAGCCCCATGACGACAATTTTCTGACGGCACAAAGCCTCAATCGATCATTCATCCCATCCGAGGCGAATGTAGGGATGGGTATGAGCTTCGCCAACAAGATCATGGTGCAATGCCCATGACCGGCGCAGCACGAATCCGCTTGGCGGTATGGGCGGTACTGATCATCACCATAGCGCTCGACGCACACCCAGCATGGTCGCAATTGGGCCCGTTCGGCGGTCCGCGCCCGCCTGCTATCGGCGGCGTCGCCGGCTGGGTGCTCGCCGAGCAGGCGGTGTTCTATCGCGCGCTGTCTGGCTCCATCCGTCTCGCCAAAAGCGACGGTTCGGCGCTGTGGACCTTGATGGGCATTTCGTTCGTCTACGGTATTTTCCATGCCGCCGGTCCGGGTCACGGCAAGGCGGTGATTTCGTCGTATCTCTTTGCCAATGACGAGACTTGGCGCCGCGGCGTTACGTTGTCCTTCGCCTCGGCGGTCATGCAGTCGTTGACCGCCATATTGATCGTCGGCGTTGGCGCCGTACTCCTCGGCGCCACCGCCAAGCTCATGGGCGATACGGTGAAGGACATCGATATCGTCAGTTATGGTCTGATCGTGCTTCTTGGTGCACGGCTTTTATGGGTCAAGGGTTATGGTTTTTTTGGTGCGCTGAATAAGTTGGGGACCGACTCTGCGAGCCGTGCCGCCGGCCTCGAAAGGCACGCCCATAATGACACAAACTGCCACCATCATCACGACCGAGATCACGCACACGGATTCCGCTGCGACAAGGTCCACCATGCTGATGACGTGTCTCAACATGACGACCGTCACTGCCACGATCACCATGACGGCGAAGAGTTGGACGTACTGCCTTGGGGACATGCCCACGGCCCGGAGCCGGAGGAACTTGCCGGGCCCGGTGGCTGGCACCGCGGCCTGTCCGCGCTCGTCGCCGTCGGTTTGCGGCCGTGCTCCGGTGCTATCATCGTGCTCGTATTCGCGCTCGCACAGGGCCTGTTTTGGGCCGGCGTCGCCTCGACCTTCGTAATGGGACTGGGTACCGCGATTACCGTCGGGACCATTGCGACGCTTGCGGTCAGTGCCAAGGCGCTGGCGAAGCGCGTCGCGCACAAGCCGACCGGCTACGGAGGCTTGGTGGTGCGCGGCGTCGAATTTGGCGCGGCCGGACTCGTATTCGCCTTCGGCATTTTGCTGCTTACCGGGTATATGGCGAGCGAGCGGATGGGACTATTTTAGAGATTGAATCAGCCTCGACCTATCAGCAGGCGGTGCAGGCATTGGAGTGGTGATCTGCAGCGCTCACACAATCGACACTCGGGACCCGTCCTGATTTTCTCTTCATTTGAGCAATCCGGCACGCGGCGCCGCGCCGGCCACGCACGAGAAACGCGCAGGGATGTGCTGGTTCCGATCGAATATACGCTTCGGCGCGCGTCTGGCGCTGTTTACGCTGGCGTTCCAGATTGCGTTGACGTTCAACCACGTCCACCTCGATGGACTGAACGGGTCGCTGTGTTATCGCTCGGCTTGAAAATCGCGGCTGCGGAAACTATTTCGAGCCAGTCTCGGCCCTTCCTGCGTCCTCCCCCACGCGATACAATCAGGCCCAACCGGCTCAGTAATGGATATTGCGACAGACGCCGATAGCCGTTCTCAGCCGATTCCAGCTTCGCCTCCCGAAGATCGCAGCGCCAGCAATGGGCCGGCGCCGAATCGCCCGTTGGTATTTGCGGCGGCGCTGTCGACGATCTTCATGGCCGCCATCGAAGGAACCATTGTCGCCACCGCCATGCCGACGATCGTCGGCGCACTCGGCGGCATCGATCTCTTCAGCTGGATTTTCGGCGCCTACCTGCTGACGCAGGCGATCCTCATTCCGATTTACGGGCGCCTGTCCGATCTCTACGGCAGGAAGCCGGTGCTCCTGTTCGGGATCGGCGTCTTTCTTGCCGGCTCCGCACTGTGCGGACTGGCGTGGAATATGATGTCGCTGATCGCGTTCCGCGTCGTGCAGGGCATCGGCGCCGGCGCGCTCATTCCGGTCTCGCAGACCGTGGTCGCCGACATCTATAGCGGCGAAGCGCGCGCCAGGATGCAGGGCTATATTTCCAGCACGTTCGGCAGCGCCGCCGTCATCGGACCGATGATCGGAGGGCTGATCGCGACGCACGTCAACTGGAAGGCGATCTTCTGGATCAACATTCCGTTCGGCGTCATCGCCGCATCGCTGTTGACGATCGCCCTCAAGGAAGAGGTGAAGAAGCGGCGCCACCATATCGACTACATCGGCGCGGTGCTGATGGCGGCGGCGACCGCGATCATCATGATTGCGCTGATCCACGCCAATACATTCAGCATTGCGGCACTCATCGGAGCGCTCTGCCTGTCCGCGCTGCTGATCGCCGCGCTGATCTTCTACGAGAGCCGGACGTCGGAACCGATGATCCCGGTGCGGCTGTATCGCAACCGCCTGGTTGCCGGCGGCAACTGGGTTGGCGCCGCCAATGGCGCGATCTCCATGGCGATCGTCGGTTTCCTGCCAGTGTACATGCAGGGCCTGATGGGATCGAGCACATTGGTCTCAGGCTTGGCGCTTGGAACCTTGTCGGTGCTGTGGCCGTTCGGCGGCTTCGTCGGCAGCCGCCTCGTGCTTGTCATGCCCTATCGCCTTTCCTCGACGATCGGCGGCGTCATTCTGGTGACCGGAAGCACACTGCTCGTATTGCTGCATCCCGGCGCCAATCCGCTGCAGCCGATCGTCGCGGCCGGTGTCATGGGCATCGGCATGGGCATTACCAACATTTCCTTCGTGGTCGCGATCCAAGCCAACGTCGACTGGTCGCAACGCGGCGCCGCGATGTCGAGCCTGTTCTTCTCGCGCATTATCGGGCAGTCGTTCGGAAGCGCCCTGTTCGGCGGCATATTCAATGC
>DATJYT010000473.1:0-2413 GCA_035499475.1 Xanthobacteraceae bacterium
CGCCAGCGTAAGCCAAAGCGCCCGGTCGCCCTCGTCCCGCGACAATCGCGCCATCGCGACGCACTCCGCCGCCCATCGGCGGTGATCCCGTGGAGTCCCCATGACACCCGACCCAACTGACGCAACATACAGACGGGCTGCATGAAAGAAGCCGACTACGGCGGGGCGAGGATGGCCGAATGGCTGAATAGCGGCAATTGGGCCGAAGTTCTCTCGGATTTCGGCTCAAATCGGAATGCGCCATGAGCATGACAATAGCATTGTACAGAAGCCACGGAACTTGGCGAAACAGACTTCAAACTGAAATCGTTAAGTAATTTTCTACTCCATTCATGCAAATCGCACTTAGCTGCGATGCAGCAATCCCATTTTGCATTGCACCATCAAACCCCTATATCTTGATAGCAAGTCCGGCGATTTGCCGGGGAAAGGAACAAGAAAATGCTGCTGTCCATTGTCAACTTCCTCCATGCGTGGAAGCGATACGGGTCGGCCGTTCAAGAGCTTTCGAACCTCAGCGACCGCGAATTGGCCGACATCGGGATTACCCGATCGGACATCCCGCGCCTTGCCTGGGAACATGCGCAAGCCTAACCGATCGGCTCTGTAACCCTTAAGTCAGCGCCCGCCTCGTGCGGGCGCTGTCTTTTTGGGGCACCTGTCAGGACGACGCTGGCTCCATGCCCTTGGCCTTGATGATCGGCAGCGCGTGCGGTCCCGACAGGAACTTCACCAGCGCGCTCGCGGCTGCGCCGTCTTGGGCCGACGCGCTGACGCCCGCTGAATAAATCGTGAAATTCTGGATTTCGGCCGGCAACGGGCCGACAAGCACCGCTCCCTTCACCGGCAGGATCTCGCTGATCTGGTGGACGCCGATTTCGGCTTCGCCGTCGGCGACGTGATCCGCGACCGCCCCGCCCTGCACCAGCACCGCCTTGGCATTGACCTCAGTCGCGATGCCGAGCCGCTCGAGCAGGGCCCCCACATAGATGCCGCTCGAACCGCCAGCCTTGGGATCGATATAGGCGACCGACTTTGCCGCCAAAAGCGCGTGCTTGAACGCCTCGACCGTGCTGATGTCCGGCAGCGGCGCGCCAGCCTTCACCACCACACCGACTCCGGTCTTGGCGAGATTGGCGCGGCTGCCGGCAACGACCTTGCCGTCCTTGATCAGTCCGTCAATCGCTTCCGGCGTTAGCACCGCGACATCGAAGGTCTCCTGGCCGCTGCGGATCAGCTTGAGGTGCTGCCCAACCGTTCGAAAGGTGAGATCGGCCTTGTTGCCGGTCTCTTTTTCGTATTGCGCGGCGAGCTCCGTAAGCACGTGCTTGAACGCGCCGCCGCTGATGACCTTGATGTCGGCGGCTCTTGCGATCTGAGACATGGCGAATGATGTGGCAAATGTGACGGCGATGACGAGAATGGCTGGTGCGAGCTTCATGATTTCTCCATAACGGGGCTCATCCTAAACCTGAACCGCTTTGCCTTTTTCCGGCACGATCACCTTGGTGGCGTGGCCCTTCATCTCGGCGACGAATTTGTCGGCGGTCGGCTCGATGATCGGGAACGAGCCGTAGTGGCAGGGGATCACCGCATCGAGCTTGAAGAAGCGCTTCACAGCCATGGCAGCAGTGAGCGGACTCATGGTGAATCGGTCCCCGATCGGCACCATGGCCACGCGTGGCTGATGGATTTCGGCGATCAGCGCCATATCGGAGAAGATATCGGTGTCGCCGAGATGATAGACCGTAGGCTCGCCCGCGGCTTTGATGATCGCGCCGCACGGATTGCCGAGATAGACCGACGCGCCGTTGACCAGGTCGCCGGACGAATGATCCGCCCGCACCAGCGTCACCGTGAAGCCGCCGAGGTCGGTGGTGCCGCCGGTATTCATCGGATTGAGCTTTTCCAGGCCCTTGGACACGAGCCACATGCCGAGATCGTAATTGGTCGTCACGGTCGCGCCGTTCGCCTTGGCGATATCGAGCGCGTCGCCGACGTGGTCGCCGTGGCCGTGGGTAAGGACGATGTGGGCGACGCCCTTGATAGCGGCGGCCTTGTCGGAGACGAAGGCGGGATTGCCGGTGAAGAACGGATCGATCAGCACCGCCTGGCCTTTGAAGTCGAGGCGAAAGGCGGAATGGCCATACCAGGTGATTTGCATGACGGCCTGCGCGGGCGGTGTTGCGGATAATACGAGACAACAAGCTTAGTCGGGCTCGCCGCCGCCGAAAAGGTGGCGTTCTCGGTGTGGCGCATGCTAACCGGGCGCCATGCCGGTCCTGATGCTCGCGGACGCTGCTGCGCTGTTAGCGCCGCGCGGTGCATTGATCGGCCTTGATCTCGGCACCAAGACCATCGGGGTTGCGGTGAGCGACCCGGATCGCCGCGTGGCGGCGCCGGTCGAAACCAT
>DATJYT010000474.1:0-8339 GCA_035499475.1 Xanthobacteraceae bacterium
TTCGCCGTGCACCAGCGGGGCGATCCGCGCTGCGGTCTCGACCGCCGGGCGGCAGCCGGCGTCGGCCGGATTGCCTCGGAGACGGTCCATCCCGTATACCCCCGCCAGCACGGCCAAAGCGCCGCACAGCGCCACGACGCCATAGGCAAATAAACGGCGGCGGTGGACCTTATGGTAAGGCTCGGCAGGCGACTGGGTCATCGACGGTAAAACCTCGGCGCAACTTTCATGAGCGAGCGGTCATGAGCAATAAAATGTGGGGTGGACGCTTCGGCGCCAAGCCCGCCGCCATCATGGAGGACATCAACGCCTCGATCGATTTCGACCGCCACCTCTACCGGCAGGACATCGCCGCAAGCAAGGCCCACGCCGCCATGCTCGCCAAAAAGGGCATCATCACGGCGCAAGATGCAAAGAAGATCGCTCACGGTCTAGACACGATCCTGTCAGAGATCGAGGCCGGCAAGTTCTCCTTCAAGCGCGCGCTCGAAGACATTCATATGAATGTCGAGAGCAGGCTAGGCGACCTGATCGGCCCGGCCGCGGGGCGACTGCACACGGCGCGCTCGCGCAACGACCAGGTGGCCACCGATTTCCGGCTCTGGGTGCGCGACGCCATCGACCGCATCGACGCCGCGCTCGCGGCCTATCAGCGCGCGCTTGCCGAGAAAGCGCTCGCGCATGCCGGCACCGTGATGCCGGGATTCACCCATCTGCAACCGGCGCAGCCGGTGACGTTCGGCCATCATCTCCTCGCCTATGTGGAGATGGCGGCGCGCGATCGCGGTCGCTTCGCCGACGCCCGCGCGCGGCTCAACGAGAGCCCGCTTGGCGCCGCGGCGCTCGCCGGCACGTCGTTTCCGATCGACCGCGTCATGACCGCGAAGGCGCTCGGCTTCGCGCGGCCGATGGCGAACTCGCTCGACGGCGTCGCCGATCGCGATTTCGTGCTGGAGACGCTCGCGGCCTGCGCCATCACCGCGGTGCACCTGTCGCGTTTCGCCGAGGAGATCGTGATCTGGTCGTCGCCGCTCACCGGCCTCATCCGGTTGTCGGACCGCTTCACCACCGGCTCATCGATCATGCCGCAGAAGCGCAATCCCGATGCCGCCGAACTCGTGCGCGCCAAGACCGGCCGCATCGTCGGCGCGCTCAACGGGCTCTTGATGGTGATCAAGGGATTGCCGCTCGCTTATCAGAAGGATTTGCAAGAGGACAAGGAAGGCGCGATCGACGCCATCGACGCGCTGCTGTTGTCGCTTAACGCCATGACCGGCATGGTGGGCGATCTCGAACCCGACGTGGTGCGCATGCGCCAGGCCGCGAGTGAAGGCTATGCGACCGCGACCGATCTCGCCGATTGGCTGGTGCGAACCCTCAAGCTGCCGTTCCGCGAAGCCCATCATGTCACCGGCCGGATTGTCGCCAAGGCGGCGGCGGCCGACGTGCCGCTCGATAAGCTGCCGTTGCAGGACATGCAGGCCATCGAGCCGCGCATCACCAAGGCGGTGTTCGGCGTGCTTTCGGCCGCCAATTCAGTAGAAAGCCGCAAGACCTATGGCGGCACGGCGCCCAAGAACGTGCGCGCCCAGGCGCAAAGCTGGCTCAAACGGCTCAAGCGCAAGGCGTAAACGCGGTGGCAAGACGTTGCCGACAAAATCTCGCCGTGACCGCGTGATCTGATAGACTCGCGCAATTGCTGGAGCGGGCTGTGGCCTTGCAACGTCCGAAAGCCCTGGTTTCTTTGACTGCAGCGGCCATCATGGCTGCCGGACTTGCCAGCTGCGGACGCCTGGGCCCGCTTGATCCGCCGCCGGCCAGCGTGGCGCCGCCGGTGAGGCAGAGCGCGGTCCCCACCACCCCGGCGACGGGCGCGGCGCAACCGATGACCTATCCTTCGGTCGCCGCATCAGGCGCAGCGTCGCCGGAGAATTCGGTCAAGAACGGCTTCGACGCCCAAGGCAATCCGATCGCCGGGCCAGGCGCGAAGAAGGGCTTCTTCCTCGATTTTCTGCTCAACTGACGCGCGCCGCGGTAGCGAACATCACCAGCGCAGGCTAAATAGCCGCCATGCATCACTTCGCTTATCGTGACGGCGTGCTGCACGCCGAGGACGTGAATTTGGTCACGTTGGCGCAGGTCGTCGGCACGCCGTTCTATTGCTATTCGACTGCGACCTTGGAGCGCCACTATCAGGTCTTCGCCGGCGCCTTTGCCGATGTCGATGCGCTCGTCTGCTACGCCATGAAGGCGAATTCCAACCAGGCGGTGATCAAGACGCTGGCGCGGCTCGGCGCCGGCGCTGACGTCGTCTCCGAAGGCGAATTGCTGCGCGCGCGCGAGGCCGGAATCCCGCCGCAGAAGATCATGTTCTCCGGCGTCGGCAAGACCGCCCGCGAGCTCGCGCTGGCGGTCGATCAGGGCATTCTCTGCGTCAACGTCGAGTCCGAGCCGGAGCTTGATCTGCTCGCCGCGATCGCGAGCGGCAAGGGCCGCTCGATCGACATTTCGATCCGCGTCAATCCCGACGTCGATCCCAAGACCCATGCCAAGATCGCGACCGGCAAGGCGGAAAACAAATTCGGCATTCCGATCAGCCGCGCCCGCGAGGTCTATGCCCATGCTGCGAAGCTCGAAGGCGTGCGCGTCGCCGGCGTCGACATGCATATCGGCAGCCAGATCGTCGCGCTCGATCCGTTCGGCGACGCCTTCGCGCTGCTCGCCGACTTCGTGCGCGCATTGCGCGCCGACGGCCACACCATCAGCCACATCGATCTCGGAGGCGGCCTCGGCATTCCCTACCGCGAGGACAACGAGCCGCCGCCCGATCCCGACGCCTATGCCGGGATCGTCAAGCGTGCGACCGCCGGTCTCGGCTGCAAGCTCATCTTCGAGCCGGGCCGTCTCATCGTCGGCAATGCCGGCATCCTGGTCACGCGCGTCCTCTACGTGAAGCAGGGCGAGGCCAAGACCTTCGTCATCGTCGATGCCGGCATGAACGATCTGATCCGGCCGACTCTCTACGAGGCCCACCACGACATCCGCCCCGTCAACGAGCCGCCGGTCGGCGCGCCGCGAATCATCGCCGACGTAGTCGGGCCGGTTTGCGAATCCGGCGATTACATCGCGCTCGATCGCTCGGTCGTGGCGCCGAAGTCCGACGATCTCCTGGCGGTGATGTCGGCGGGGGCCTATGGGGCGACCCAGTCGGGCACCTATAACAGCCGCGCGCTGGTGCCCGAAGTGCTTGTCCGCAAAGGCGAATGGGCGCTGGTCCGGCCGCGCGTGAGCGCCGAGGAATTGATCGCGCTCGACCGGCTGCCGCGCTGGCTCTGAAATTGCATCCCTGAACCGCAGAGCGGGTAAAGGTGCCTTGAACCCGCCCTCATGGTAGCGTGTTCTGCAGCAGGGCTTTCCCGCGCGATTGCGATGCGCGGACCTCTAAGTCGATAAAACATAGGATAATTGTGACAGAAGCCGTTTCGCCCAATCCCGCGCCCGCGCCCGAGCCGCGCCGTGCCGATCCGTCACGGGCGCTGCTGGATGCGGCGTTGCGCAAGGCGCGCTGGACGATTTTGTGGGAACGCGTCTGGCCCGGCCTTGCGGCGGTGATGACGGCGGTCGGGCTGTTTCTCGCCTTGTCGTGGCTCGGGCTTTGGCTGTGGCTGCCGCCGCTTGGCCGCGCCGCGGCGCTCATTGTCTTTGCGGCGGTGACCGTCGCGGCGTTCGTCCCGTTCGCGTTCGTGCGGATGCCTGCGGCACGCGATGGCCTGGGCCGACTCGACCGCGGCAGCGGTTTGCGCCATCGCCCGGCGACCGCGATGGCCGACGAACTCGCGGTCACGCCGACAGACCCCTATTCGCTGGCGCTGTGGCACGCCCATGTCGATCGCGCGCGGGCGGCGGCGCAGGCGCTCAAGGTCGGCTGGCCGTCGCCGCGCGTCGCCTGGCGCGATCCTTATGCGCTGCGCGCGCTCGTCCTCGTCGCTTGCGTCGCCACGTTCTTTGCCGCCGGCGGCGAACGCTGGAAGCGCGTCGCCGCCGCGTTCGACTGGCACGGCGTCGTGCTGCCGGCGAATTTCCGCGTCGACGCCTGGGTGATGCCGCCGGTCTATACCGGCAAGCCGCCGGTCATCCTGCCCGGCATTCATCCGGGCGAAGTGCAGACCGCGCAGGCCGGTGGTCCGGTTTCGGTGCCGGTCGGCAGCACGCTGGTGGTGCGCTCCACCGGCAAGGCCGATATCGAGGTGACCGCGACCGGCGGCGTCGCGCCGGCAAAAGATCAGCCGAAAGCGCCCGCCGGCACCGAAGAGCGCCGCTTCACCATCACTGCGACCGGCACCGCGACCTTGCGCGGCGCGGGCGATGATCTGACGTGGCCGTTCAACGCCATTGCCGACAAGCCGCCGACCATCGAGCTGACCAAGGACCCCGAAGAGCAGACTCGCGGCTCGCTTCTTCTATCTTACCGGCTCGAGGACGATTACGGCGTGAGCGAAGCGCGCGCGACCTTCGTGCGCAAGGACGATCCGAACGCGCAGGCCGGCGGCGACCCGCATCCGCTGTTCGGGCCGCCCGATTTCGCGCTGGTGCTGCCGCAGGCGCGCACCCGGAACGGCACCGCGCAGACCATCAAGGATCTGACCGATCATCCCTGGGCCGGGGCCGAAGTGACGATGACGCTCGTCGCCCATGACGAAGGCGGCAACGAAGGCAAGAGCGAGCCGTTCTCGTTTCGCCTGCCCGAGCGCGTCTTCACCAAGCCGGTGGCGCGCGCGCTGATCGAGCAGCGCCGCAACCTCGCGCTCGACGCCCGCGCAAGGCCGACCGTCGTCGATGCGCTCGATGCGCTGGCGATCGCGCCGGAAAAGTTCACGCCGGACGTCGGCGTCTATCTCGGGCTGCGCACGCTGTTCTGGTCGCTGGTGCGCGCCAAGACCGATGACGATCTGCGCGACGTGGTGGCGCAGCTCTGGTCGATGGCGCTCAGCATCGAGGACGGCGACATTTCGGATGCGCAGCAGAACTTGCGCAATGCCGAGGAGGCGCTGCGCCAGGCGCTCGATCGCGGCGCCAGCGACCAGGAACTTAAAGCTCTCATGGATCAGTTGCGCGCCGCCATGGATCGCTTCATGCAGGCGATGCGCGATCAGATGAAGAACAATCGCCAGATGGCGCAGCAGCCGCTCAATCCCAATGCGCGGATGCTGCGCCCGCAGGACCTCCAGAATATGCTCGACCGGCTGGAGAATCTCGCCCGCAACGGCGCCAAGGACGCCGCGCGCCAGCTGTTGCAGCAGCTCCAGCAGATGATGGAAAACCTGCAAATGGCGTCGCCGGACATGAACAGCGACGACAACGACGACATGATGTCGGCGCTCGACGAGCTTGGCGACATGATTCGCCAGCAGCAGGATTTGCGCGACCGCACCTTCCGCCAGGGCCAGGATCAGCGCCGCCAGAACGCGCAGCGCGGCCAGCAGGGCAAGCAGGGACAGTCGCCGCAGCCCGGCGACCAGATGGGCGAGCTGCGGCAGGACCAGCAGGCGCTGCGCGACCGGCTCAACAAGCTGCTCGAAGATCTCAAGAACAAAGGCTTCGGCCAGAGCCAGCCGGGCCAGCAGGGTCAACCGGGCCAGGGCAAAAATCAGGGCCAGGACCAGCTCGATCAGCTCGGCCGCGCCGGCGACGCCATGGGCGACGCCGAAGGCAATCTCGGCGACGGCAATGCCGACAGCGCGGTCGATTCCCAGGGCCGTGCGCTCGATGCGCTGCGCAAGGGCGCGCAGAGTCTCGCGCAGGCGATGCAGCAGCAGCTCGGCCAGGGTCCCGGCCCGGGCCGCGCCGGCCGTCTCGGCCAGCCGCGCGCCGAGCAGGACACCGATCCGCTCGGCCGGCCGCTGCGCGGCCGCGACTATGGCGACGACGTCACCGTGCGCGTGCCCGGCGAGATCGACGTGCAGCGCGCCCGCCGCATCATCGAGGAATTGCGCCGCCGCTTCGGCGACTTCGCCCGCCCGCAGGAAGAGCTCGATTACATCGAGCGGCTGCTGAAGGATTATTGAAAAGTTTCGCAGACTTCGTTCGCTGGGCCTCTCGCCGTGCGTCGGGGAGAGATGTAGACTGCTGCGACCGGGGGAGGAGACCATGTTCCAGCCGTTTACGGGAAACGGGGCGCGGATATTTTTTGTTTCCGCAGCTATCCAGGTCTGCGGGTCATTTCTCGCCAGCGCGCAGCCAACTGACGCGCTCTACGAGCAAGCGAAACTCGAAAAGACCGTCGCGCTATACGGCGCCGGACCTTCGGACCCCTTCAAGCGCTGGATTGACGATTTTCAGAAGCGCTATCCCGGCGTAACGGTCACCTTCACCGGCGGCTTGAGCAATGCGCTCGACAAGAAGATCGAGCAGCAGCTTGCCGACAGGAAGATGGAAGCCGACGTCGGCATCTTCCAGACCATGCAGGATTTCGTGCGCTGGAAGCAGCAGGGCGCGCTCACGCTGTTCAAGCCCGAGGGCTTCGACGCCATCGACCCGGCGTTCAAGGACGAGGACGGTGCATTCACTACAGTCTCGGTCAACATGGTCACCTACGCCTACAACACCCAGCAGGTCGCGGCGGGCGACGTGCCGAAGTCGGCGCTTGATTTTTTGAAGCCCATGTTCCGCGCCAAGCTCATCACCACCGACCCGAGCGATGACGACGCCGGCCTGATGGCATTTCATTCCATCGTCGAGAAATACGGCTGGGACTACATGGACAAATACATGGCGCAGCAGCCGCGCTTTGCCCGCGACGGCCACGCCACGGTGTCGAACGCCGTCGCTGCTGGCGAGATGCTTGCCACCTTCGATTCAACCTCGACGACGCCGCGGCTGGTGGCCGCGGGCAAGCCGATCAAGCTCGTGCTGTCGCACGACGACGCGACCCCGCTCTTTCTCGTCGCCGGCGCGATTTTCAAGGACGCGCCGCATCCCTATGCGGCGAAGCTTTTTCTGAACTGGTATCTGGCGCCCGAGCAGCAGCGCCGCAACGGCGCCTTCTCGGCCCGCGCCGACGTTGCGCCGCCGCCGGGATGGCAGCCGCTCTCGGCCTACAAGCTCGACACCAGCTTCCGCGCGCTGCATTCGGACGAGGCCAAGCTTGCCGCATTGAAGAAGCGGTTTGCGGCTTACACCGAAGGCCGCTGACTCCGGAGAATCCATGCGTTTCCAACGGGGCAGCACGCCTGTCATCACATTGACACCCCGCCCCGTGGGCCTAAATTAGAGGCGTTCCGAGGGGAGCGCCGCAAGGCGCTGAGAGACCGTGACACGGTGACCCTTTGAACCTGATCCGGGTCATGCCGGCGAAGGGACGGAAACTCCTTGCAAAAGCCGTCCCACGCCCGTCACCGCCCGGTCCGTTCGAGGCCGCGACGCCACAGGAGCGCATGATGAACAAGCCGCTGACCGAATCCGATCTCGCCACCCCGAAAGTCACGACCGGCCCGATTGCCGGCTCGCGCAAGATTTTCTCGGTGCCGGAGGCCGCGCCCGATCTGCGCGTGCCGCTGCGCGAGATTGCGCTCTCGGAGGGCTCCGGCGAAGAGCCGGTTCGGGTCTACGATCCGTCCGGCCCCTACACCGACAACAATGCCGCAATCGACGTCGAGGCGGGCCTCAAGCGCAGCCGCATCGAATGGGTCAAGGAGCGTGGCGGCGTTGAGGAATATGACGGCCGGCCGATCAAGCCGGTCGATAACGGCAATGTCTCGGGCAAGCATCTCGCCCGCAATTTCCCGAACACGCCGCGCCCGCTGCGCGGACTGCCCGGCCATCCGGTGACCCAGCTCGAATGGGCGCGCAAGGGCGTCATCACCAAGGAGATGATCTACGTCGCCGAGCGCGAAAATCTCGGCCGCAAGAAGATGCTCGACTGCGCCCAGGCCGCGCACGACGACGGCGAAAGCTTCGGCGCTTCGGTGCCGCTCTTCGTCACGCCCGAATTCGTGCGCGACGAGGTGGCGCGCGGCCGCGCCATCATCCCGTCCAACATCAACCACGCCGAATTGGAGCCGATGGCGATCGGGCGCAACTTCCTCACCAAGATCAACGCCAATATCGGCAACTCCGCCGTCACCTCTTCGGTGGAAGAAGAGGTGGAGAAGATGGTGTGGGCGATCCGCTGGGGCGCCGACACGGTGATGGACCTCTCGACCGGCCGCAACATCCACAACACCCGCGAATGGATTCTGCGCAATTCGCCGGTGCCGATCGGCACCGTGCCGATCTATCAGGCGCTGGAGAAGGTCGACGGCGATCCGGTCAAGCTCGACTGGGAGTGCTACAAGGACACG
>DATJYT010000475.1:0-13027 GCA_035499475.1 Xanthobacteraceae bacterium
CGGTGGGAGGAGGTCAAGAAAGAGGCAGCCAAGGACAAAGCGAACTGCGACCTTGTGGCCAGCCTGCCCGCCCTGCAGAAAGAGGTCGACGAGTTGGAGACGAAGACGGACGCGTCCGACGGCAAGACCGATATCTCCGGCGGCAAGCTGCCTGACAAAAGTCATTAGAGTTCTGATCGGGCCGGCGTCCCGCCGGACCGTCATTGCAACATCAGAGGCACAAGCATGGATTGGAGTGAGCGACGGGAGCGGCTGCGCTCCGTCATCGCCGCGGGGCGTTGCGTCTATCCGGGTTCGGTGTTCGATCCGATCTCGGCGCGGATCGCCGAAGACCTCGGCTTCGAGGTCACGATGTTCGCCGGCTCGATCGCGTCGTTCACGGTGCTCGGCGTGCCCGATATCGTCACGCTGACGCTGACGGAATTCGCGCAGCAGGCTTACCGCATCAATCGCGCCGGCAAGCTGCCGCTCCTCGTCGACGCGGATCACGGTTACGGCAACGCGCTCAACGTCAAGCGCACGGTCGAGGAGCTTGAGACCGCCGGCGTGGCGGGACTTACGATCGAGGACACGCTGCTACCGACGCCATACGGCGCGACCTCGGCGAGTCTCATCCCGATCGCCGAAGGCGTCGGCAAGATGAAGGCCGCACTGGCCGGTCGTCAGGACAAACGGCTGGTCATTGTCGGCCGCACCAGCGCCATGGCGATCAGCGGTGTCGAGGATACCATCGCGCGCCTGAAGGCTTACGAGCAGGCCGGCGTCGACATGCTGTTCATGGCCGGCGTCAAGACGCGCGCGCAACTTGACGCTGTCGCCGCCGCGGTGAAGCTGCCGCTGTTTCTCGGCAGCCCCGGCACCGAGCTTTACGATCTCGACTATCTGAGTGCGCGCAATGTCCGCGTCTGCCTTCAGGGGCACTTACCATTCATGGCCGCGGTGAATGCGACCTACGAAACTCTCAAGGCACTCCGCGGCGGCGCCGCGCCGGCGAGCATAAAGACCATCGCCTCTGCCGACCTCATGAAGCAGGTCACCCGGCAGGCCGACTACGCCGGATGGGCCAAGCAATTCCTGAACGCGAGCCTGGCTGGGGGCTGACCGCCGCAGGGCTTGATCGAAGGGCCACAAGACGACACATAGCTGTTCATGCGCCAGACTGCTTCGCGACCGGAGCGTCCTTGGACCGCGCGACCTGCGACATCGCGTTATGCGGCCTGCCGGATGTTCATTGCGCATCATAACGGCTACAACGGAACGATCTCGTCCGCCGCCATGAGCGAGGGAATTGCCAGATGCCATCCGTGAGCGATTGGAAGGTGCCGGCCTCCGTGCAGCCAAAGCCGGAGGAGTACTCTTACGATCTCGAACATGCCCTTGCCGCAGTCGTTGGGCTGCGCGCAATCATTCCGGCCGATGCCTATACGGCCGAGACACTCGGCACCGAACGCGCTGGTAATGGCGTCCTCATTCGCAGCAACGGCCTCGTGCTGACGATTGGTTATTTGATCACCGAAGCGGAAACGATCTGGCTCAACCTGAGCGATGGCCGTTCCGTGCCGGGTCACGTGCTCGGCTACGATCAGGAGACCGGATTTGGTCTGGTGCAGGCGCTCGCCAAGATCGACGAGCCGGCGCTCGAAATCGGCAAATCGGCCGAGGCTTCGGTCGGCGAACGGGTCGTGGTTGGCGGTGCCGGCGGCCGCTCGCGGTCGGTCGCCGCGCGCATCGTCGCCAAGCAGGAATTCGCCGGCTATTGGGAATACGTGCTCGACGAGGCCATCTTCACGTCGCCGTCGCACCCGAATTGGGGCGGTACGGCGCTGATCGGACCCGCAGGCGATCTCATCGGCATCGGTTCGCTGCAACTTCAGCACAGCGCCGAAAAGGGACAGGCGCAGAACATCAACATGATGGTCCCGATCGATTTGTTGAATCCGATTCTCGATGATCTGATGAAGCTCGGCCGGCGTAATGCGCCGCCGCGGCCCTGGCTCGGGCTCTACGCGACCGAGGTCGAGAACCGGCTCGTCGTCGTCGGCCTTGCCGACAAGGGACCGGCCAAGCGCGCCGACCTGCGCACCGGCGACATCGTGCTCTCCGTCGGCGGCAAGGAAGTTCGCGACCTCGCTGGCTTGTTCCGGCGGGTCTGGGCCCAAGGCCAAGCCGGCGTCGAAATACCGATGACGATCTACCGCGACGGCGACACCATGGATCTGCGCGTCAAATCGAGCGAGCGCAATCGCTTCCTCAAGGGTCCGAGTCTGCACTGACTCACTCCGGCTTGATGCCGGCTTTGGCGACGACGTCGCGCCATTTTTCAACATCGGCGGTAATGCGCGCGGCAAGCGCTTGCGGCGAGCTCGCTGCGGCTTCGACGCCCTGTTCCGCCAGCGTCGCGACCGTTGCCGGCTCGGCGAGAATCGCCGCCGTTTCGCGGCTGAGACGCGCGACGATCGGCTCCGGCGTGCCGGCTGGCGCCGCGATCGCCTGCCAGAGTACCGCCTCATAGCCAGGCAACGCCGCCTCGGCGATAGTGGGAACGTCCGGCAGCGAAGCGCTGCGCGCTGCGCCGGTAACACCAAGAGGACGCAACTTGCCATCGCGAATGAGCGGCAGCGTCGGCGGCAGAGTCCCGAACTGCATGGCGACACGCCCTCCGACCACATCGAGCATGGCCTGTGCGGTGGAGCGGTAGGGCACCTGGTTGAGCGCGATCCCGGCACGCACCGCAAACAAGACGGACGCCAGCGAGCCGATGCTCGACGTACCGAAGGCGGCACTATCGAGGCTATGCGGCTTCGCCTTCGCCAGTGCGATCAGTTCCGCCAGATTGTGGGCAGGCAGGCCGGGATAGATCGCGAGCACGTAGGGCAGCGAGCCGGTCGTCGAGATCAGCGCGAAGCTCTTGATTGGATCGTAGGGCAGCTTCGAGGCCAGCGCCGCTGCGGTCGTCTGTGTGCTCGCGGTGATCTGGCCGATCGTGTAGCCGTCGGGTTCGGCGCGGGCGAGCGCATCGACGCCGACCACGCCGCCAGCGCCCGGCCTGTTGTCGATAACGAATTGTTGCCCCAAGCGGTCGCTCAGGCGTTGCGCGACGAGGCGGCAGACGATGTCGCCGGCGCCGCCGGCCTGGCTGGGAACGAGAAAATGCACCGGCCGGTTCGGCCAAGCGTCCGCGCCGCTTTGTGCTCGCGCGGCAGGCGCTATTGCCAAAAGACCCAGCAGGACAAGAAGCGAACGCATCGCCAGCGATATTAAGGCTGCAATTCGCCGACGCACAGCCCGAAAATCGGCTTTTTCAGAAAAAGGCGAAGCGAGGCCGCGCTAACGCGAGACGAACAAGGCGCGTAGCCCCTCCCGGTAGGTGGGATAGCGCAGCACCACGCCAAGCTCGCGCTTGAGCTTATCGTTGCGTACCCGGCGGCATTCCTGCCAGAAGCTCAGCGCCATCGGCGACATCGACGGCGCCGCCTGCTCGAATGGAATTTCCGGCGGCGGCGCGAGGCCCATGAGCTCGGCCGCGAATGCGATCGGATCGCCCGACGGCGTCGGCTCATCGTCAACGACGTTGAAAATCCCCGAGGCCCCGCGCACGAACGCAGCATCGATCGCCTGCGCGATATCCGCCACATGGATGCGGTTGAAGACCTGTCCGGGCTTTGCGATGCGCCGCGCGCTGCCGCGCTCGATCTGGCCCAGGGCGTTCTGACCAGGACCGTAGATTCCGGCGAGCCGCAGAACAGCGACCGCGGCGCCGTGGCGCGCGCCAAAATTCTGCCAGGCACGCTCCGCCGTGAGCCGCGCATCGCCACGCCCCAATCCGGGATGAACCGGCGTTGCTTCATCGACCCATGCGCCGCCGAAATCGCCATACACGCCGATCGTCGAGAGATAGACAATCGATCGCACATGCGCCGCTTTGGCCAAAGCATCACCGCATGCGGCAAGCACCGGGTCGCCGTTCTCGTCCGGCGGCGCTGAAACGAGTACATAAGCCGCTTCTTCGATCGCGCGTTCGAGATCGGTCGTGACCGAAGCGCCGTCGAAAACAAGCATGTCACAGCAGCCGTTAAGCCGTGCCTTCAATTCCGCGGCGCGCCCAGCACTGCGCACCGTGCCGATAATGCGGTCGAATTTCTCTCCAAATTCGCGAACGAAATGTTCCGCCGAATAGCCGAGCCCGAAACACAGCAAAGTGGCCATTGCGCCATCAGCCATCGCAGGTTGCCGCCCATTCGGCGGCGACCTCGGGGTCGCTCTCGGCACCGCGCAATTGCGCCGCGTTTTCTTCAAGCCTTGCGCGATCGAGGCGGCCGAGCGCCCACACGGCAGCGCCGCGCACCAGCGGCGAGCCGTCGCCAAGCAGTCGCTCGGCTTCCTCGGCAAGCGCGGCCTCGCCGGAATTGCCGATTGCGATCAGCACGTTTCGCAGGAAGCGCACGCGGCCGATGCGCTTGATCGGGCTTTTGCTGAACAGTGCGCGAAAAGCCGCATCGTCGAGCCGCGCCAGCGCCGCGAGTTGCGGCGCGCGCAGCGCTTCTCGCGCCGCCAGTTTTGCTTCCCGTCCGGCACGAGCGAACTTGTTCCACGGGCAAACCGCAAGGCAATCATCGCAGCCGTAAATGCGGTTGCCCATCAGCGGCCGCAGTTGGCGCGGTATGGCACCTTTGTGCTCGATCGTGAGGTAGGAGATGCAGCGCCGCGCATCGAGGCGATAGGGCGCGGGGAACGCGGCCGTCGGGCAGATGTCGAGGCAGGCATGGCAGGTCCCGCAATGGTCGTGCTCGGCGGCGTCGGGCGGCAGATCGAGCGTAGTGAAGATCGCGCCGAGGAAGAGCCATGAGCCAAACTGCTGCGACACCAAGTTGGTGTGCTTGCCCTGCCAGCCGATGCCGGCCGCCTCGGCCAAAGGCTTCTCGGTTACCGGCGCGGTATCGACGAAGACCTTGATGTCGCCGCCGGCCTTGGCGATGAGCCAGCGCCCAAGGGCCTTCAGCCGCCCCTTGATCAGTTCGTGATAATCGTCGCCCTGCGCATAAACCGAAATCGCGCCGCGCGTGCGTTCCTCAAGCACCGCGAGCGGATCGTGCTCCGACCCGTAATTGACGCCGAACATGACGACCGAGCGCACCGCGGGCCACAACGCGCGCGGCTTGCCGCGGCGCTCGGCATGGCTCGCCATCCACGCCATGTCGCCGTGCGCGCCAGCGGCGAGAAACGCACGCAAGCGCTCGGGAACGTGGGGAATGGAATCCGGCCGGGTCACGCCGACGGCGTCGAAGCCCTGCGCGTGCGCCGCATCGATGAGCGCCGCCTTCAGCGTCTGCGGCGTCAGAAGTCGAGATCGGCGTAGCTCGGCGACGCCGGCAGGCCCGGCAGCGTCTCCGTCAAGAGCGTCCGGAACGAGGGGCGCGACTTGACCCTCGCGTACCAGTTCTTCGCGGTCTCGTCTTCGTCCCACGGCACATCGCCCAGATAATCGACGGCGGATAGATGCGCCGCCGCGGCCAGATCCGCATAGGTCAGGCTGTCGCCGGCGAGCCAGTCGCGGGTTCGCACCAGCCAGCCGATATAGGCCAGATGGTAACGAATATTGCTGCGCGCAGCACGCATCGCGTCGGTATCCGGCGCACCGCCGCCGCTGGCGCTCGGAATGTGGCGCTTGTAGATGCGTTCCATGACCAGCGCGCCGCTGACCTCTTCGAAGAACTTGTCATTGAACCAGCTCATCAAGCGGCGCGTTTCGACGCGATCGCCGGGCTCTCGGGGCATCAGCCGGTTATGGCCTGCCTGCCCGCCGTGGGTCTCGTCGAGATATTCGGCGATGATCGCGGCGCCCGGAACCGGCGGGACGCCCTCTTCGACCAGGACAGGCGTCGTCCCCGCGGGGTTGAGCGCGAGAAATTCCTCCCGCCGTTCCCAGGTGCGCTCCTCGACGAGCCGCGGCGTCAGACCGAGCTCTTCGAGCGCGAGCCGCACAAAACGCGAATGTGGACAGAACGGATGATGTAACAGCGTCAGCATGCCATCCATTACACTTGCAACCGGGGATATTCAGGCGGAGTCCGTCGACGAAAAAGCGGCGATAGCCGGGCGAGCGGTCAGCAGGCGAATCCAATCGAAGCACACTCTTATAGGCGACGGCGCCGGTCAGGCAACCTATGCAGGGTGGACCGGTCCACCGTCCTTTGCCGTTGCCCGAATCTTGCCTTTAAGTCACAAGTTCGACCGAGCCGCACGCTAGGTTTATCCGCTCGTGCGCATCCCGCGCTTCCGCCGCCCAGGGGTTCACATGACGTTAGATGTGGTCAAGGCGATCATCCTCGGCATCGTAGAGGGATTGACCGAATTCATTCCCGTGTCCTCGACCGGGCATTTGCTGCTGGTCGGCCATTTCTTCGGTTTTGACGACGAGGATTTCGGCAAGTCGTTCACGGTACTGATCCAGCTCGGCGCCATCCTGGCACTGCTGTCGATCTATGCCGTGCGGCTTTGGCAACTGTTCCTCGGCATGTTCAACAACCGCGAGGACCAGCGTTTCATCATCGGCGTGCTGGTCGCGTTCCTGCCCGCGATGGTGATCGGCGCGCTCGCCTACGGCATCATCAAGAGCGTGCTGTTCAATGTCTGGATCGTCTGCACGATGTTCATTGTCGGCGGCTTCGTGCTGTTTTGGATCGACCGGCTCGACCTCAAGCCGCGCTACCACGACGTCACCAAATTTTCGCTGCCGATGTATCTCGGCATCGGCGTGATCCAATGCCTGTCGATGGTCCCGGGCGTGTCGCGCTCGGGCGCCACCATCGTCGGCGCCATGCTGCTCGGCGCCGACCGCCGCGCGGCGGCGGAATTTTCCTTCTGGCTGGCGATGCCGACCATGGTCGGCGCCTTCGCCTACGAGGCCTTCAAGGACAGGCACGAGCTCGCCGGCGGCAACATGCTGATCATCGCCATCGGCTTTGCCGTCTCGTTCGTATGCGGCTGGTTCGTGGTCAAGACGTTTCTCGGCTACGTCTCCAGGCACGGCTTCGCGCTGTTCGCCTGGTGGCGCATCATCGTCGGTGCGCTTGGGCTACTGGCGCTGACGCTGGGGCTGTGAGGTCGTCACACCGCGCCGCGCGTGCTGAACTGGCCGGCCTTGCGGAAGCGCCATAGATAAGTCGGCACGATAGCGGCGATCGATTCCGGCACGATGCCGAGCGCCTCAAGAGTTCGGCCGTCGCTGCGTGCAGCCGCCGAGACGACATTATCGGCACGCAAAAGCTCGACCTGGTCGGGCGTAATCGGCGGCTTGGGCAGGAATTGCGCGAAAGCCGCCTGGAGCTTCAGCATGCCGAACGGCACCGGGAGCAACAGCCGGCGGCGCCCGATGGTGTGGAGGATGAATTCCATCAACTCCTTGAACGTGCGCACGTCCGGCCCGCCGAGTTCATAGATCGCGCCGGGCTTGGCGTCGCCGTCGACGGCCTTGGCGATCGCCTCGCCGACGTCGCCGGCAAAGACCGGCTGAAACCGCGTGTGACCGCCGCCGGGGAGCGGCAGCGCCGGCGCCAGGCGGGCCAGCGCCGCGAAACGGTTGAAGAAGTCATCCTCGGGACCGAACACGATCGACGGCCGCATGATCGTGCTCTCCGGCAGGGCCGCTGCGACCAGGCGCTCGCCCTCGGCCTTCGACTGCGCATAGCGTGACGGCGAGTCCGCGTCGGCGCCGATGGCCGATACATGGACGAGGCGGGCGCCGACGGCTTTTGCCGCCTGCGCGACGACTTCCGCGCCTTCGGCCTGGACGGCGTCGAAGCGCTGGCGGCCGCGCTCGAACAGGATGCCCACAAGATTGACGACGATGTCGGCGTCGCGCACCGCCGCGGCGACCGAATCCGGATAGCGCAGGTTCGCCTGCACGGCATGGATCTGCCCGACCCGCCCCATCGGCCGCAGGTGGCCGCAAAGCTCGGGCCGGCGCACCGCGACGCGGATGCGGTATTGGCGCTGCGCCAGCGCGCGCACCACATGGCGGCCCAGGAATCCCGAGCCGCCGAAGACGGTGACGAGAGTTTCAGCCCTGGTCTTGATGCTCATCGGCGGCGAAATACAGGATCGCGACGGGACTGTATAGAGCGTTTTCGAGCGAAGTGGATACCGGTTCGCGTGAAGAAAACGCGTCAAAACAAAAAGCTAGAGCCCCGGTTTTGATTCCATCAAAACCGGGGTTCTAGTTGAAATTACCGCTCAATTGACAAGCCGGAGGGCCCTCCGTACCTATCCCCCCGCAGCCCAGGTGGCGGAATTGGTAGACGCACTAGTTTCAGGTACTAGCGCCGCGAGGCGTGGAGGTTCGAGTCCTCTCCTGGGCACCAACGGCAAAAATACGCTTTTGAATCTGCTCTGTTTTTTCTGAAAAAGTCCCACCCAAGAAATCGGACTCGAACCCATCTGCTGCACAACGGCAAACTGACGCGTGACTGTACCGTCCCACGTTCGTTTTTCGGAGCGAAGCGGACTTCAAATTGATGTCTTCATTCGGTCGCTATTGACCCACACCGCACATCTAATTGGTATGTCGCTTCGACAGTGGCTTTGCGATCTCCCGTGCACATTCGATGAATCGCTGAGCCGTTGGGCTGAGAGTGCGCCCCTTCATGGTGACTATTACAACGGGCCTCGGTCGGGTCTTCAAATCAACAGGTAAAACTTTGATCGGCAAGTGTTCGGCGAAGTAACGGACCGTCGATTCAGGAAGGAGCGCGAGATAGCGCCCCGCGGCCAGAAGGAAAATGTGCATGGGGAGGGAAAAGGCCGAGACCGTCGCTCGCGGAACCTTCACACCTGTATCAAGAAATGCAGCGGACACAAGCGATGCCGGTATGCTGCCAGGCGGCGGAAAAATCCAGGGCTCATCCAGCAGTTCGGCAATCTTGATCTTTCGCCGGCCGACCCATTTATTCCGTGATCCCGCAACCACCAGGTGCCGGTCGCTGAACAGAACTTCTGTCTCCATGTCTTCGGCGACAATTGGTGTCAGTGCTACTCCTATCAGTAACTCGATGCTGCGTTCGCGGAGATCGCGTTGCAGTGCCGATAGACTTCCTTCCACAACGTGAAATGAAAGCCGCGGATGTCGATGCGTAAGCCGCTCAATAACGGTCGGTACGAAGCTCGTCGCCTCCGCCTGGCTGCTTCCAATGCGCGCTTCACCTGTCGTTGGATCGAGCAAAGCTTCGATGTCGGTCACGCTCTGTCTTAGCTCATCGAAAATAGCAACGCTGCGTTTGAGCAGTGCCTGACCGTAGAGAGTCGGCTCGACGCCCCGTGGACCGCGGTCAAGCAGCGGCACGCGAAGCGTATATTCCATATCAGCGATTGCTTTTGAGACAGCCGGTTGAGAAACCGCGAGTTGAGCCGCAGCCTTCGACATGCTGCGTTCCTTGGCAACGGCAATAAAGATGTTGAGATCGCGCAGCTTCAGACGAATACCGATGCGTCCCTTTGACTCCATAGCGTCAACCTCCATATAACCATATGAATATGTATATAGATCGAAATAGAATAACAAAGTTATATCTGAATGCGGTAGCCTGATTTGGACGTTGCATCGGTGGACACAAAAATCCACGCCGAGTCCTGGAGGGATCAATGCCGAATGCCACAGTACCATTCATGGTAGGTGCTGGAGAAAACCGGTCCACACGCAAATTGGGAGGCCTGAGCGGGACGGTGATCTGCGTCAAGTTCTCTGGAGCCGATACTGACAATCAACTTGCTGTCCTGGAACTGCCAACGGCTCCTGGTTCGGGCCCGCCCCTTCACGTTCACCGGATCGAGAATGAATGGTTCTATGTGCTGGAGGGCGAGCACGAATTCCAGGTTGCCAGCGATCGGTTTCGCGTAACGCCTGGCGACAGCGTCTTCGCACCGCGTCTGATTCCGCACGGTTGGCGCAATGTTGGCGCTCGCCCAGGCAAGATGCTTTGCATCGCCACACCGGCCGGTCGGCTAGAAGCCTTTTTTGAAGAGTTGTCTGTTCTAGCTTCTTCAGACCCTACCAATGTGAGCGCCAAGAGGGCCGTATTCGAGAAATATGACATGGAAATCGTCGGACCTCCTCTAGCCGACCATTCACGTGCCTAACGTAATCGGCTTCAGACTGCGCTCGCAGGTTTGATGTCGCCTTCTGGCAGATTGTGTTGCAAAACTCTCGTTGAGACTGGGTTAGGGTCGTGATTCCGTGGATCGGGGCGTGATTCGTGGGAGCGGTCGATGATGGGTCAGCGAGAGCGCGGACAAGGTCAATTGTTTTACGCTTTCGATCTCGACAAGGTGGTGCCAGCGGATCATTTGGTCAGGCAGATCGCCAGCGTTCTCGATCTTGATTGGGTGCACGAGGAGCTTGCGCCGTACTACTCGCACACCGGTCGGCCTTCGATTGATCCGGCACTGATGATCCGGATGCTGATTGTGGGCTACGTGTTTGCCATCCGCTCGGAGCGGCAGTTGTGCTCTGAGGTGCAGGTCAATCTGGCCTATCGGTGGTTTTGCCGGCTCGGCATCGAGGATGGGATACCCGACCATTCGGTGTTCAGCCGTGCCCGGCATGAGCGCTTTCGACAGAGCGATACGCTACGCCGGGTATTTGAGAGCGTGGTGGCGAAGTGCATTGCCGCTGGCCTGGTGGGCGGCGAGGGATTTTCGATCGATGCGAGCCTGATCAGGGCTGATGCCGGCAAGAAGAAGCGGCTACCGGGCGATCAGCCGATAAGTTGGCCGAAGGCTGAGGAAGCATCCCGCGCCGTCCGCGAGTATCTGACGGCTTTAGATATCGCCCAAAACGGCACGGAGAACAGCGAAGACGACGACAAATTCGATGGGGGCAGCAGACGCAAGCCTCCTAAAGAGGTGTCGCTGACCGATCCGCAGGCAGCATGGGTCGCAAGGAAGAACACTGATCCTTATTTCGCTTACGACGCCAACTATCTCATCGACAACAAAGCCGGGATCATCGTCGACGCCGAGGGCACGCGCGCCAACCGGATTGTGGAGATCGCCATTACGAGGACCATGCTGGACCGGGTCGGGCAGCGCTTTCAGCTTCGACCACAGCGGCTCGCAGCCGACACTGCTTATGGTGCAGTCAGGCTGCTCAAGTGGTTGGTGGACCGCAAGATAGCCCCGCACATCCCGGTCTGGGACAAGTCGGCACGCTCCGATGGCACCCTCAGCCGCGCCGATTTTGTCTTCGACCGGGAGCGCAACGTCTATATCTGCCCAGGTGGGAAGCTGCTGCACACCACCGGAACAGTCATCGACGGCGGTACGCTTCGCTATCGTGCCTCAAAGCGCGACTGCAATGTCTGCGCGCTCAAAATGCGGTGCTCCCCCAACACGCCTATGCGGCAGATTCCCCGCGATGTTCATGAGGAAGCTCGCGATGTCGCCCGCGCACTGACGAAGACCGAGGCTTACGAACAATCACGTCGGGAGCGCAAAAAGGTCGAGATGTGCTTTGCTCACATGAAGCGCATCCTCAAGCTCGACCGGCTTCGACTGCGAGGCTTAAGTGGGGCTAAAGATGAGGTGCTACTGACCGCAACCGCTCAGAACCTGCGGCGCCTCGTCAAGTTCCTTTGCCGCCCGCCGCCACCAGCCGCACTCACCTGTGCGGCGTAGCTGGGCATCAGCAGCGGGTAAAACCATCAGATGCCCTCAGCGTAGAGCGAGGGCATCTGACCAAAAACAGAAATGCCTGCTCAACCACAAAGATAGATCGAGTTTTGCAACACAATCGGGGGATGAGCGGACTCTTCTCGGACATCACAATTCGGTAGAGATCGACCCAACGCGACCATTTGCAGCATCCGATTGCCGAACTGCAATACAGAGTGGTCAAGTAGCGCGCACGTCCCGGGTCTCTGGCTCGCCGGAGGGCAGCAATTGCAGCAGCCTGCAAGCCCATGATTCCAGAACCGAAAGGGATTGATTGCCGGATATTGGACAGCGGCGGTCGACAGCGTATCGCCGACAAAACTTTACAAGGTCCTCGCACCCTTTATTATCTGCTACACACCGATATTGTTGGGGGGGCCCCTCCGCGCGAGCGCGAGGGCTGGTTTCGCGTCCTAGTCTGGTTTCTGATTGCGAGCAGAAAGCGGCACTGCTTTCGACGCATATAAGAAACTCCTGCTGCGAGTATCCTTCGCCTTGTTTGCAGAACAGCCGCGGCGCGACAGCCGTGAGCGCGAACGCGTTTGTGGCGGGAGCCGAGGATGGATAGGGAAACAGATCGCAGGCCCTTGGATTGCTTTCCCCTTATTGGATCACTGAACATCGAGGAAGTCCGAGAAGTGCTTGCGCGCTTTTACGGCCTGAGCTTGAGTTTTTCCCGCCGCTCCAAGAGTTATGTCAGGCTCAACAACTGAGGATCACAAGCTTCGATCCTTGCCGGCCGCAGATCAAAATTCCGCGCAAGGTCATCAAAGGCGGCTCGCATCTGTGCGCGCCAAATTACTGCCGCCGCTACCGGCAGGCCGCGCGCCATGCCGAAGCGGTGGATACGACGAGGCATCTCGACTTTCGCTACATCGTCAGAGCTTCAACCCCCGGGAGGATGACATGAGCAAGGACAACAACGAGCATCGAGCGAATGCTAATGGTGCTGCCGCAAGACTGAATCGCCGCAATATGCTGCTGGGCGGCACGACGCTCGCCGCAGCGTCGGCCATCGCTTCGACAAATCTTCAAGTCGCGCAGGCTCAGGCCCAACCGGCCACGCCATCCGATCAGAAGCCAAACATCCTTGTCATCATGGCCGATGACATCGGATGGTCGAACATCGGCGTCTATAATCAAGGCATCATGGCTGGCCGAACGCCGAATCTGGACCGGATGGCCAGTGAGGGTATGCGCTTCACTGACTATTATGCGGAAGCAAGTTGCACCGCCGGACGAGCGAACTTCATTACCGGTGAGCTGCCAATTCGGACCGGATTGACCACAGTCGGACAAGCCGGCGCAACGACCGGGATGCCGG
>DATJYT010000476.1:0-2850 GCA_035499475.1 Xanthobacteraceae bacterium
CCCCAGTGACGCGCCGTTCCAGAGCCGCGCGGTGACGCCCTCGAAGCTCGATTTGCCGGCCAGGTCGCCGACATTCTCGCCCGCGATGATGAGTTCGCCACGCTCGCCGTCGACATGGCTCAACACGGTCTCGGCGGCAGGAACGCCGTCCAGACCAATCTGGCTTTTGGTGAGATGGATGTTCATGGGAGCGGATCTCCTTTCAAGCCTTGAAAGATCGGTCCTCTCGACAGATTGATCAATCTTGATTATATGAATCAATATGAAAAAATCCGATGCTCTTTACCTCTCCGCCCGGGAGGCGTCCGCCGAGCTCGCGATCTCGCCCGCCACGCTCTACGCCTATGTCAGCCGCGGACTGATTCGCTCCGAGCCTTCGCCGGACTCGCGTAGCCATCGTTATCGGGCCGAGGACATCCGCGACCTGAAAGAGCGGCGCGCGCCCTCGCCGGAGCCGCGCGGCTTCAAAAGCTTCGATCCTGATTTGCCGGTTCTGGATTCGGCGATCGCAACCATCACCGAGGCCGGCCCGATCTACCGCGGTGTCAACTGCGTCGATTTGGCAGAAAGAGATGCGCTGGAGCATGCCGCGACCCTGCTGTGGGACGTAACCCGCGTCGATCCATTCGCCGCCGACAACTGCCCAAAAGTGTCGGACGAGATGCGTGCGATCGCGGAAGCCGCTCGCCGTGCGGCGCCGATCGATCGCGCAATTGCCGTGCTGGCGCTTGCAACCAGCGCCGACCCCGGCGCGTTTACGCGGGCCCCCGACGGCCGCGCGATAGTGGGCGCGCGCATCATGCGGCTTCTGGTAGCGACCATGCTCAACACAAGCCCGTCGGCGGAGCCGCTGCATGCGCAGATTGCGAAGACCTGGGCGCCGGATCATAAGCATGCGCCTGACCTGATCCGTCGCGCGCTGGTGCTGCTCGCCGATCACGAGCTGAACGCCTCGACTTTCACGGTCCGCTGCGCGGCGTCGACTGGCCTCAACCTTTATGACTCGGTTATCGCAGGACTCGTAGCGCTCAAGGGGCCAAAGCATGGCGGTGCGGGCGTGCTCGCCTCGCGGCTCGTGAAGACGCTCGTGGACAATGACGTGGAGCCCGTGATCCGCGAGCGCGTCGCGCTGGGCGAGCGTTTTGCCGGCTTCGGTCATGGCGTTTACAAGCACGGTGATCCCCGTGCGATATCGCTTTTGGATGCGCTGACCCGCGCAGGCACTGCGCGAAAATTCACCAAAGAGGTTCCAGCGCGGATCGCGGAGGCCACCGGCGAGCTTGTAAATATCGACTATGCGCTGGCCGTGCTGGCGCACAGCCTGCGGCTTCCAGCAGGTAGCGAATTGACCCTGTTCGCCATGGCGCGCGCGGTTGGTTGGATTGCGCATGCAAGCGAGCAATTGCAGAGCGGCCGGCTGATCCGTCCGCGCGCCCGCTACGTCGGACCGACGGCCCGCGGAACCACCTCCCAGTAGCTGCCTTACTTGGCCGGCCTCGCCGGCTCGATAACGCCGCCCCCATGCCGGCGTCTGATGGTCCAGACCGCAAGCGCGACGATCAGCGCGCCCCCAATCACAATCGGCATCCAGTGGTGCTTGGCGCTGCCGCCTGTGTGCTCGAAGATGCCCAAACGATCGAGCAGCGAGACGGCCATCACCCCCGGCAGGACATGCAGCGGCGCCCAGACCAGGATTGCGGGAATGTTGACGGCATAGAAGCGGGGAGGCGGCATGCCCAGCGCGCCGGCCGTAACGGGTACGAAGGCTCGGATTGGCGGCACGAAGCGTGCAAAGAACACCGCCCACGTTCCCCAGCGTTGGAAGAAGTCTTCGCTCTGGGCGACGACGCGGGGATAGTTCGTCAGCGGCCACGAGGAGAGAATTTTGCGCTGGGCGCGATGTCCGACCCAAAACGCCGATCCGTCTCCGAGCAGGGCACCCAATGTGGCGGCCAACAGCACCCATTGCAGCTTCAATTCGCCTCCCGGCACCAGCGCGCTCAACGCCAGGATGATGGTCGAACCCGGAATGACCGAGCCGACAACCGGAACCGCCTCCAGCAACGCCGCGAGGAACAGCGTAAGGTAGGCAAGCCACGCATTGGCCGAGACAAACGCAATCAGGGGATCGATATAAGGGGCCACAAAATTCCTGTGCGGTTGAATGGGCGCCGCGTGACCTAACATAACTAGACCGCGGACGGGAAAGTGCCATGGGAAGGCGCACCTACCCGGTCAGGCAGATGACTCCCGTGCGGAATTTCAACGCTTTCCGCAGGGCAGCCTTTCAAAAACCGGGTCCCACGCTTATCTCGATGAAAAGCCAACGGAACTTTGATTTGGCGGCGGGCTTCTGCCGGCCCGTGCTCTCTGGTAGGCTGGTTTTTAAGCCCACAACCGCAGCCATACCGCAAATCTGGTTTCGGGAGACGCCCGGACCTCGGAGGATTGATGACGACCGCCGCCACTACCCACGCGCAGGAAATGACCGGTTTGCCCGATATGAAGGTGTCGGTCAGGCAGGTATTCGGGATCGACAGCGATCTCGAGGTTCCGGCCTACTCCGAAGTCGATCCGCACGTGCCGGAAGTCGATTCCGACTACCGCTTCGACCGCGCCACTACGCTCGCCATTCTCGCCGGCTTTGCCAAGAACCGCCGTGTCATGGTCACCGGCTATCACGGCACTGGAAAGTCGACGCATATCGAACAGGTCGCCGCGCGGCTGAACTGGCCCTGCGTGCGCGTCAACCTCGACAGCCATATCAGCCGCATTGATCTCGTCGGCAAGGACGCCATCGTGATCAAGGAAGGCAAGCAGGTGACCGAGTTCAAGGACGGTATCTTGCCC
>DATJYT010000477.1:0-20318 GCA_035499475.1 Xanthobacteraceae bacterium
CATCGCCACCTCGCGCCCGCCCCAGAGGGCAACGCGCGCACCGAGCGAGCTGTCGTTGTTCGGCCGCAGCCACGCGAGCCCTCCCGTGTAGCCTGCGATCAGTGCGAGCGTCGCTGCAAACGACATCTGGAAGCTCGGATGCACCACCGCTTCGGGCGCGAGAAACAGCACCAGCAGCGCCGCGATCGTCAGCGTGCGCATGGTCAGCGCCGGACGGTCGACCATCACGCCGAGGAGAACGATGGCGATCATGTAGAACGAGCGCTGCGTCGCGACCTCCGCGCCCGACAGCAGCAGGTAAAACGCAGTCACGATAAAGGCCGCGAAGGCCGCCCATTTCTTGATCGGCGCGCGGTCGGCAAGGCCGGGGATCAAGGCGAGCAGCGCCCGAAAAATGAAAAACACGACGCCGGCGACCACCGCCATGTGGTAGCCGGAAATCGACAGAACGTGACCGATGCCGGAGACGAACATCGCGTCATAGACATTGGCGGAGATCGCATCCCGCCTGCCGGTGATCAGCGCCGAGGCAATCGAGCCCTCGTCACCTTTTACTACCGCGCGGATACGCGCATCGATGGCGTCGCGGATGTTTTGAACGACCGCCGCCGCCTTGGGGATAAGACCGGCGGATGACGGCGGCGTAATCACGGTGATGGCGCCGTGCGCCAGTCCCGAAGCGCCGATGCGCTGGAAATAGAGGTCGCGCGCGAAGTCGTAGCTCCCGGGCTCGAGCGGCTGGAGCGGCGGATCGAGCAGCGCCTTGACCGAGATGAATGACCCGGCGGGCGGTGCCATGCCGCGGCGCACCGACAGCCGCACCCGCAGCGGCTTGCCCTCGATGCGCTTGCCCTCCATCTGCGCGACACGCACCACGATGCGGTCGGTGTGCTGGCTCTCGTCGCGCAACTCGACGAAACCGCTGATAGTGACGCCGGAGGCCGGAAACCGCAGCACCGGATGGGCGATGAGCGCTGTCTTCACCGTCGCGACAGCAAAGCCGAACGCCATGGCGGCGACGCCGACCGCCACCACGAAGGCGACCAGGCGCCGCCGCAACAACGCCGCGGCTGCCGCAGCGCCGATAGCAAGAGCCGCCGCGGCCCACCATTTCGGCTCGCGCTCGGCGGTGAAGTAGATGACGACGCCGGCCCCATAGGCAACGGCGAGCCACGGCAGCAGCCGGCCGGCGGCGACTTCCTGCGCGGCCCATTGGCGAAGCTGCGCGGCGCCGGCGAATTCAGGGCGCGGCCACGCCAAACCCCACGCCGGCCGCACGCCGCCAACCGGCCAAGTCCCAATCCACGCACGGCTGCGCGCGCGGCTTTGTGTTTCGCTGTCTTGTGTCACGTGCGCGCCCCCGCGCGCCGATAGCCCGCCCGATGCTACACGACGCAGCAGCGTCGTGGCGAGGGAGCGTGGGTGGGAACGGCGAGCCGGCTAACCGCTCGCCGCCACCTTCGCCCAGGTATCGCGCAGGCCGACCGTGCGGTTGAACACGAGCTTATCCGGCGCTGAATCCCTGTCGCGCACGAAATAGCCCTGCCGCTCGAATTGCACCGCCTCGGCGCTGTAGTCTGCAGCAAGTGCCGGCTCGAGCTTGGCATCGGGCAGCAGTTCGAGCGAATCCGGATTGAGATCGGCGGCAAAATCCGCCGCATTCGGATCGGGCTTGGAGAACAGCGGATTATAAAGCCGCACCTCGGCCGAGACCGCGTCGGCGGCCGAGACCCAGTGCATTGTCGCCTTGACCTTGCGGCCGTCGGGCGCGTTGCCGCCCTTGGTCGCCGGATCGTAGGTGCAGCGCAGCTCGATCACTTCACCCTGCGCGTTCTTCCTCACCTCGCGGCAGGTGATGAAATAGGCATAGCGCAGGCGCACCTCGGTCCCGGGCGACAGACGGAAGAACTTCTTCGGCGGGTTCTCCATGAAATCGTCGCGCTCGATGAAGAGCTCACGGCCGAAGCGGATGCGTCGCGTGCCGGCGGCTGGATTTTCGGGATGGTTGACCGCCTCAACCTCCTCGCTCTGCCCTTGCGGATAATTGTCGATCACGACCTTGAGCGGACGGAGCACCGCCATGCGCCGCTGCGCGGTCTTGTTGAGATGCTCGCGGATGGAGAATTCCAGCATCCCCATATCGACCACGCTGTTGGCCTTGGCGACGCCGATGCGCTTGACGAAGTCGCGGATCGCCTCTGGCGGCACGCCGCGCCGGCGCAGCCCGGCCAGCGTCGGCATGCGCGGATCGTCCCAGCCGCCGACATGGCCACCGCGCACCAGCTCGGTCAGCACGCGCTTCGACAGCACCGTGTAGCTGAGATTAAGCCGCGCGAACTCGTACTGGTGCGGGTGCGAGGGCACCGGCAGGTTCGCCAGGAACCAGTCGTAGAGCGGCCGGTGATCCTCGAATTCGAGCGTGCAGACCGAGTGCGTAATGCCCTCGATCGCGTCCGACTGGCCGTGGGCGAAATCGTAGCTCGGATAGATGCTCCAGGCCGTGCCGGTACGCGGATGGTTGGCGTGCAAAATGCGGTAAAGCACCGGGTCGCGCAGATTGATGTTGCCGGACGCCATGTCGATCTTGGCGCGCAGCACCCGCGCGCCGTTCAGAAATTCGCCGGCGCGCATGCGGCGGAACAGATCGAGGTTTTCCTCGACACTGCGGTCGCGGAACGGGCTGTTCCTGCCGGGCTCGGTCAGAGTGCCGCGGGTTGCGCGCATCTCGTCCTGGGTTTGATCATCCACATAGGCCTTGCCGGCGCGGATCAGATATTCCGCCCAGGCGTAAAGCTGCTCGAAGTAATCCGACGCGTGAAAAAGATTCCTGCCCCAGTCGAAGCCCAGCCAGCGCACGTCGCGCTCGATGGCGTCGATATATTCCTGATCTTCCTTGGTCGGGTTGGTGTCGTCGAAACGCAGATTGCAGTGGCCGCCGAACTCCTCGGCAACGCCGAAATTCAGGCAGATCGACTTGGCGTGGCCGATATGGAGATAGCCGTTCGGCTCGGGCGGAAACCGGGTGACGACTGTCTTCACCCGCCCCGATTCCAGATCGGCGCGCACGATGTCGCGGACGAAATCGTGTCCGGCCTCCCGTATCGTGGGTTCAGCAAGTGTCATGGGGTGATCGTTTCCGTGCAGCGCCGCCCAATAATCCGTCCGGCGCGTCGATTCGAAGGCGCGCAAGCGGCCTCGGATTGGACAACTTGGCGGGCGGGGTCAAGTCCGCCGTCACGATTCCTTAAGTCCTCTTGGTTTCTTTCAAACCGGGTTGTGCTAAACGAGCGCGCTGCTGCGAGATTTTTCGGACAGAGATGACTGTCGTCACCCGTTTCGCCCCCTCGCCTACCGGTTTCCTTCATATCGGTGGGGCCCGCACAGCGCTGTTCAACTGGCTCTACGCGCATGGGCGCGGCGGCAAGATGCTGCTGCGGATCGAGGACACCGATCGCGAGCGTTCGACCCAGGCCGCGATCGACGCCATTCTCGACGGCCTGAGCTGGCTCGGCATTAGATGGGATGGCGAGGCGATTTATCAATTCTCCCGCGCCGCGCGCCACCGCGAGGTCGTGGAGGAGCTTTTGGCGGCGGGCCGCGCTTATCGCTGCTACGCCAGTCCCGAAGAGCTCACCCAAATGCGCGAGGCGGCGCGGCGCGAAGGCCGGGCCAGGCTGTACGACGGCCGCTGGCGCGACCGCGATCTGGCCGAAGCGCCGCCGGGCATCAGGCCGGCGATCCGGCTCAAGGCGCCGCTCAGCGGCGAGACGGTGATCGAGGATCAAGTCCAAGGCCGCGTGGTCTGGCAGAACGAGAACCTCGACGACCTCGTGCTGCTGCGCTCCGACGGTACGCCGACCTATATGTTGGCCGTCGTGGTCGACGATCACGACATGGGGGTCACCCATATCATCCGCGGCGATGACCACCTGACCAACGCGGCACGGCAGAAGCAGATCTACGATGCGCTCGGCTGGCCGGTGCCGGTCATGGCGCACATTCCGCTGATCCACGGGCCCGACGGCTCCAAACTTTCGAAGCGCCACGGCGCGCTCGGCGTCGATGCCTACCGGGCCATGGGCTACCTGCCGGCGGCGCTGCGCAACTATCTGGTGCGGCTCGGCTGGAGCCACGGCGACCAGGAGATTTTCTCGACCGAGGAAATGATCGCCGCGTTCGATCTGCCGCAGATCGGCCGCTCGCCGGCGCGCTTCGACATGGCGAAGCTTGAAAACCTCAACGGCCACTACATTCGGCAAAGCGCCGACACCGACCTTTTGTCCGCCATCGAGCAATTGCTGCCGCACATCGCCGACGGCGAGAAGCTTGGACAAAAGCTGACGCAACGGCTGCGCGAACAGTGGCTCGCCGCCATGCCAAGCTTGAAGGAGCGCGCCAAGACGCTGCTCGACCTCATCGACGGCGCGAGCTTCCTCTACGCCGACCGGCCGCTCACACTCGACGACAAGGCCAAGGCATTGCTGACGCCCGAAGCAAAGGCCCTGTTGGGTGACGTCGAGGCCAATCTCACGGCGGTCGAGCCCTGGACGGCGGAGGCGACCGAACGGGCGGTGCGGACCTTTGCCGAGACCAAGGGTGCCAAGCTCGGCGCTGTCGCCCAGCCGCTGCGCGCGGCGCTGACCGGCCGCACCACCTCGCCCGGCATTTTTGAAGTGCTGACCGTGCTCGGAAAGGCCGAAAGCCTGGCGCGGCTGCGCGACCAAGTGACCGCGAGCCAAGCGTAGCGCAAGCTATGGCGCCAGCGCCGTCCTTGCCATATCATCTTGCAGTGCACACAAGGTTACGCTACGCCAATATGGCCGGATTGAAGGCATTGCGGCAACCGCATTTGGCCATTCCGGCCGCACGCGGCGCGCCTTCCGGCCGCCACACATCGAGGACCTGATCATGGACGCGAAGACCGGCGCCAACATCAAAACCGGCACGCTGACACTCGGCGACAAGAATTATTCGTTCCCGCTCTACGAGGGCACCATCGGCCCCGAAGTGCTCGATGTCAGCAAGCTCTATGCCGAGGCCGGCATCTTCACCTATGACCCGGGCTTCACCTCGACCGGAAGCTGCGAGTCCAAGATCACCTACATCGACGGCGACGAAGGCGTCCTGCTCTACCGCGGCTATCCGATCGAAGACTTGGCCGAGCACGGCGACTTTCTCGAGACATGCTATCTGCTCCTCTACGGCGAGCTGCCGACCGCGTCGCAAAAGGCCGACTTCGTCGATCGCGTGATCCATCACACCATGGTTCACGAGCAGATGAGCCGCTTCTTCCAGGGTTTTCGCCGCGACGCCCATCCGATGGCGGTGATGGTCGGCTCGGTCGGCGCGCTGTCGGCCTTCTATCACGACTCCACCGACATCACCGATCCGACGCAGCGCATGGTCGCTTCGATCCGCATGATCGCCAAGATGCCGACGCTGGCCGCCATGGCCTACAAATATTCGGTCGGCCAGCCGTTCATGTATCCCGACAACTCGCTCGACTACGCGTCGAACTTCCTGCGCATGTGCTTTGCGGTCCCGTGCGAAGGCTACAAGGCCAACCCGGTGCTCGCCCGCGCCATGGACCGCATCTTCACGCTGCACGCCGACCACGAGCAGAACGCTTCAACCTCGACGGTGCGGCTTGCCGGCTCGACCGGCGCCAATCCGTTCGCCTGCATCGCCGCCGGCATCGCCTGCCTGTGGGGTCCAGCGCATGGCGGCGCCAACGAAGCGGCGCTGAAAATGCTCGGCGAGATCGGTTCCGTCGATCGCATTCCCGAATACATCAAGCGCTCGAAGGATCCCAAAGACTCGTTCCGCCTGATGGGCTTCGGTCACCGCGTCTACAAAAACTACGACCCGCGCGCCAAGCTCATGCAGAAGACCTGCTACGAGGTCTTGAACGAGCTCGGCCTCAAGGACCCGTTGCTCGACGTCGCCATGGAGCTCGAGAAGATCGCGCTGCACGACGACTACTTCATCTCCAAGAAGCTCTATCCCAACGTGGATTTCTATTCGGGCATCACGCTGCGGGCGATGGGCTTCCCGACCACCATGTTTACGGTGCTTTTTGCGCTGGCGCGCACGGTCGGCTGGATCGCGCAGTGGAAGGAAATGATCGAAGACCCGCACCAGAAGCTCGGCCGTCCGCGCCAGCTCTATACGGGTTCGCCACGGCGCGAATACGCCCCGATCTCGAAGCGCAAGTAGTTCAGGTCGCAACGGTCGGGGCGGTCGACCGGCCGCGTTCGGCAATTTCGAGGACCACCCCTGCGGCTTTGTCGCTCGGCATTTGGCTGCCGATCGACATGATGGCATCGAGGCGGCCGAACGCCTCGACTTGCCGCCGGCGCTGCGGGCTGTCGGTCAGCAGGGGTTTGAGTTCATCGGCGAGACGCGCCGGCGCGCAATCGCGCTGCAGCAGTTCCGGAACGACATTCTCGCCGAGCACTAGATTGGCGAGGATGACGCTGTGAGGCCGGCCCGAGCGGCTCAACAGGCGCAGCACCATTTCCTCGATCAGCGGCAGCCGATAGGCGGCAACGGTCGGCACGCCGGCGAGTGCCAGTTCGAGCGTGACTGTGCCGGATGCCGCCAGTGCCGCACGCGCGGTGCGAAAAGCAGCCCACTTCTCGGCGGGCTCAGCGATCACGCGCGGCGCAATCGTCCAGCGGGCAATCCCGTCGCGCACCTGCGCCAGCAAATGCGGCATGGTCGGCAGCACCACGTCCACGGCTCCGGCACCTCCGGCGATACGCTCGATCGCCGCACCGAAGATGTCGAGCAAACGTCGGACCTCGCTCCTTCGGCTGCCAGGCAGGACCAGAACGACCGGCGGATCGGCGCGACGCCGCTGCGCCTCCTGAGAATCGGGACGTAGCTCAGCGGTTCTTTCGATCAGCGGATGACCGACATAGACGCAGGGAGGCCCTCCAAGGCGCAAATGCGTCGCCGGTTCGAACGGCAGGATTGCCAGCACGCAATCGATATAGGAGCGCATCGCCCGCGCGCGCCCCGGGCGCCACGCCCAGACCGAAGGCGAGACGTAATCGAGGATCGGGATCGACGGCGCGAGCCGCCGCACCCGCCGCGCCACGCGATGCGTGAAATCGGGGCTGTCGATGATCACGAGCGCATCTGGACGCGCCGCGACGACGGCATCGGCGGTCTCGCGAATACGGCGCAGGATCGTGGGCAAGCGGCTCGGAATGGCGGTGAGACCGACGATCGCGAGCTCATCGATCGGAAAAAGGCTCGCAATGCCGGCGGCAGCCATGGCCCTTCCGCCGACGCCCGACAGTTTCAACATGCCGCCGAGACGCGCCGCGAGTGCACACGCCAATGCGCCGCCAAGCGCGTCGCCCGACTCCTCCACGGCGACCATGAATATCGAAATCGGCCGCTCCGCCGGCGCGCCCGTCATGGACCGCATTCCCGGGTCACCCCGGCGAAAAACATCTTCTCGCGATCGGCGATTGCGGCGACCTCCGCGGCGTCGATCATCATCGTCGTATTGGCGGCGACCGCGACGCCGGCAAGACCGGCGCGCGCGGCGTTCTCGATCGTCCGCGGGCCGATCGACGGCAAATCGAAGCGGCGATCCTGCGCGGGCTTTGGCGCTTTCACCAAAACCCCCACGCCCCGCGGCGTCGCAACGCGCCCCGTGCGGCGCAACTCGGCGACCCTCGCGATCAGATTGTCAGTGCCCTCGGCTGCTTCGACGGCAACCACGTGATTATCGGCGACGACCGCGGCTTGCCCGACGTCAAATGGACCGATCGCGGCAATCAACGCCAGACCACGCGCAATGTCGCGTTTGTCCCGCTCCGAGGGTTGATAGCGGCCAAGCACGCCCTCGGGCACGAGGATTTCTGAAGCCAGCTCGCCGACACCGATAACGCGCAAGCCGTTAGCCTCGATGATGCTGGCAACACCCGAAAGGAGCCGATCGTCGCCGCCGCGAAACGATTGGATGATCCGCGGCATCGAGCAGATCGTCTGCCAATCAAGACGGATTTGCGAAAGCGACGGCCGCAGCAACGTGCCGATGAACATCACGCTTGTGCAATGTTCGGCGCGCGCAAGCCGAAGAAAGCGGCCAACCTGGCCGATCGCGATCCAGTAATGCGTGTAGGGTTCGATCACCTTGGCGTCGGCCCAGCCCTTGAGCGCGAACATGACGGGGCGGTGCCCGCGGCGCACAACAGCGTCCGCCACTGCGCCCGGAAAACCGCCGCCGCCGCAGATAATTGCAACCGAATCCTCAACCGCCGTGTCAGCCATGCTTGGCTCGCCAGACCGTGCCGCCGCGCCTACTTCGCATCCTGGCGCGGATGCATCAAAGGCCGGTTGCCGCCGCCGCGTATGAACGCGATGACTTTCCCGATCATAGGATCCCCGGCGAATTCCTGGGCAACCGCTTCGAGCCGATCGGCGAACACGCCCTCGCCCAGGAATAGTCCGCGATAGGCGCGGCGCAGCCGATGCAGTTCGGCTTTGGTGGCACCACGCCGCTGCAAGCCGACGGTATTCAATCCGACCAGATCGGCGATCTGACCGAGAGCATAGCCGAACGGAATGATGTCCCCAGTGGCTCCCGAAAGCCCCGCCATCATGGCACCCTCGCCCACACGCACGTATTGGTGCACGGCCGCATGACCGCCAAGGAAGGTATTGTCGCCGACCACAACATGGCCGCCGAGCACGACGTTGTTGGCGAAGGAAACGCCGTTGCCGACCTGGCAGTCATGCGCGACGTGGCATCCCACCATGAACAGGCAACGCTCGCCGACGCGGGTGACGCCGCCTCCCGCCTCGGTGCCGGTATTCATGGTGACGCCCTCGCGCAGCTCGCAGCGCGGCCCGACGATCAGACGCGTCGCACCGCCGCGATAGTGAACCGACTGCGGCGGCGTGCCCAGCGAGGCAAACGGATAGACGACGCATGCTTCGCCGATTGTCGTTAGGCCCGTGACGTGGACGTTGCCGATGAGGCGAACGCCGGCGCGGAGTTCAACCTGCGGACCAATGATGCAGTAGGGTCCGATCTCGACGCCATCGCCAATGCGCGCGCCATCGGCCACGCGCGCGGTCGGATCGATGGCCATCTAGCCCTCGGCGATCATGGCGCCGAGTTCGGCTTCGGCGATCAGCGTATCGTCAACCTTGGCCTCGGCGCGATACCACCACATGTTGCGGCGGCGCGCGATCTTGTCGACGTGGTAGGCGAGCGTGTCGCCCGGCACCACGGGCTTGCGGAATTTGGCTTTGTCGATGGTCAGGAACAGCACCGAGCGGCGCTTGGCCGGATCGGCCTTCTCCGCCGTCAGCCGTAGGCAAAGCACGCCCGCCGTCTGTGCCATGCCCTCGATCACCAGGACACCCGGCATGACCGGATTTTCCGGGAAGTGGCCGAGGAACTGCGGCTCATTGATCGTAACGTTTTTGATGCCGATCCCGTGCTCGTCGCCGCGGATGTCGGTGACGCGATCGACCATGAGGAACGGATAACGGTGCGGCATCAACCGCAGGATTTCACGGATGTCGGCGGTGCCGACGGTAGCGTCGGTCATTCGCCCTCGCCTCCGGATTTGCTGCCGTCACGCACCAGGCGGCGCAACGCAGCCACACCCTTCATGAAGTCGCGCACCGGCTGGGCAGGAGAGCCGATCCAGCTCGCGCCGGGCGGAACGTCCGACATGACGCCGCTTTGAGCGCCCAAAATAGCGCGCGCGCCGACCGTCACATGATCCGCAATGCCGACTTTGCCGGCCATCATCGCAAAATCCCCCACTTTCACGCTGCCGGACAAGCCGACTTGTCCGGCGATCAGGCAATGCCGGCCAACGACGACGTTGTGCGCGATTTGCACCAGATTGTCGATCTTGCTGCCTTCCCCGATCATCGTATCCCGCGTCGAGCCGCGATCGATCGTGGTGTTGGCGCCGATTTCGACGTCGTCCTGAATGATGACTCGCCGGGTCTGCGGGATTTTGCGGTGGCCCTTCGGGCCCGGCAGGTAGCCGAAACCGTCCTGTCCGATGCGCGCGCCGGGATGAATGATGACGCGGTCGCCGATCAAGGCGTGGATGATCGAGGCGCCGGCGCCAATGGCGCAACCGCGACCGATCGCGACATCGGGGCCGATCACAGCGCCGGCCGCGATGACGGTCCCGCTCCCAATCTCGGCGCGCGGGCCAACGACCGCGAGCGGATCGATCGTGACGCCGGCCTCAAGCCGCGCAGTCGGATGGACATGCGCGCTTTCGGCTCGCGAGCCGCTGGCGCTGAAGAGGGACGTTGGGCGAAGCGCATCGGGAAAGAGCGCCCGCGCAACCTCGACAAACGCCCGATATGGCTCAGCCGTCACCAGGACGACCGGTCCACCGGCCGCCGAAGGCGCAAGCCGCGGTGAGACGAAGCAGGCGCCGGCGCGGGTCGCGGCAAACTCGGAAGCGAACTTCGGCCTGTCGAGAAAGCTGATTTCGGCCGCGCTCGCTGTGTCGAGCGGGGCAATGTTGTCGATGCGGCGATCGAGCGGATCGCCGTCACGCGGCTTGGCGCCGGTCAGTTTCGCGATTTCTTCGATCGTCAACGTGCGACTGCGCGGAAGGAAGTTCGGCATACGCTCGTCCCCGAGAAGAGCCGCGCCGACTAGAAATGCGTTCCGCCGCCAAAGGCGAAGAATTGCGTCCGGTCATACGCGCTCTTGAGGATCGGATAGGCGAAATCAAAGCGCAATGGGCCGAACGGCGAATCCCAGATGATGCTGGCGCCGCCCGACAGGCGGACGGCCGCACTGTCGGTGTAGATCATTCCGCATTGGCACGGAATGCCGTTGACGATGCCGTTGATTTCGCCGGTCGCCGGCGATTGCGTTTCGCCCTTGTAAGCCCATACCGAGCCCGAATCGAGGAAGACCGCACCGCGAATTCCCGTGTCCTTGGGCAGGAAGTAGAACGGATACTGGAACTCCAGGCTGGCACCCCAGTAGAGCGTGCCGCCGATCGCATCATTCGATGTACCCGGCGTAATGTCGCGCGGACCGATGCCGGCGGGCTGGAAACCGCGAACGAGATTGGGGCCCATCTTGAAGTCGTCCAGCATGCGGACTTCCTGACCCAACCCGACGATATTGCCGGCCTGCAGGTGGACAACGCCGACAAGGTCGGGCACGACCTCATAGTAGCTGTGGAAGTCGACGGTCGAGCGCATATAAGCGACATCGCCACCGAGGCCGGCGAAGTCCTGGCCTGCAGTAACGATCATACCGCTGGTCGGCGACTTGTTGTTGTCCAACGTATTGTAGGTCAAGCCGTAGCCGACCATCGATGTCAACGTCGTACCGTTGGCGAGTTCGACACGCACCGGCAGGGACGCTTGACCGTAGAGGAAGCAGTTGCTCTGCGTGTTGTTGGCTACGGCGGTGTTGTAAAGCGCGTTGGCGGTCGCGTTGGTGCCGTTCGGGAATACGCCGGCAGCGTTGGCGGCCGGCGTCGGGAATGTCGTCGCAAAGTCAGGATTGAGGTTGTTACAATCGTCCAAGTAGCTGGGCAACGTGATCTTCTGCGTGTACAGCGAATAGCGCAGTTGCAGCGACAGGTCCTCGCGCAGCGGGATGCCGAACTTCAGCGTGCCGCCGTACGTTTCGGTGCCATATGACAGGTACGAATTGGCGAGTGTCTGCTTGGCAAAAAGATCGAGACCGGCGCCGAACCGCTGGTCGAGAAAGTACGGCTCGGCAAAACTGAGTTCCACGCCCCGAACGTATTGCCCGTAAGTGAGGGCCGCTTTCGCAAACCGTCCGGTGCCGAGCAGATTGCGCTCGGAGATCGACATCTGCGCAAGCCAGCCCTCGGCCGTGGAATAGCCGCCCATGATCGAGAAGTCGCCAGTCGATTGCTCTTCGACGTCGACATTGATCACCACGCGGTCGGGCGCCGAGCCGGGCTCGTTGGTGATCTTGACCGTCTTGAAGTAGTTGAGGTTCTTGATACGGCGCTCGGCGCGATCGATCAGGGCGCGATTATAAGGATCGCCTTCGGCGATATCGAATTCGCGTCGGATGACGTAGTCGCGAGTGCGGGTATTGCCGCGAATGTTGATGCGCTCGATATAGGCGCGCGTGCCCTCGTCAACGACATAGATCACGCTGATCGTTCGCGCCTGCGGATTGCGGTCACCCCGCGGCCGCACGTTGGCGAACGGATAGCCGCGGCGCGCGACCTCCACGGTGACGTCCTCGACGGATTTCTCGATGGCTTCGCCGTTGTAGATATCGCCGGCGTGAGTTCGCAGAATCGACTTCAGCGACGCCGAATTCACCGCATGCACGTTCGACTGGATGTCGATGGTGCCGAAGTGATATTGCGGGCCTTCCTCGATCGTGAAGGTGATGATGAAGCCCTTCTTGGCGGGATCATACTCGCCGGTCGCGGAAACGACCTGCACGTCGGCATAGCCGTGCTTGAGATAGAATCGCCGGATCAGGTCGCGGTCGGCCTCGATGCGGTCTGGATCGTAAACGTCGGTGGTCTGCAAAAAGCTCAACCAGTTCGATTCCGCGGTCTTGATCACCTCCTTGAGACGCCACGCCGCGTAGCTCTTGTTACCGACGAAGACGATCGATTTGACCCCCGTTTTTTCGCCTTCGTTGATGGCGAAGATCAGATCGACGCGGTTGTTGGGCCGCTCGATGATCTGGGGCACGACGGTGACGTCGAAGCGGCCGTTGCGGTGATAAACCTCGATGATGCGTTGAACGTCGGCCTGCACCATCGGCCGCGATAAGGATCCGCGCTCTTTGGACTGGATTTCCTCTTTGAGCTGCTCGTCCTTGATGCGGTGATTACCTTCGAAGGCGAGTCGGTTGATGACCGGCGCCTCCACCACGGTGACGACGAGGTGCCCGCCGGATTGTGAGATCTGGACGTCCTGAAACAGGCCGGACGCGTAAAGCGCCTTGAGCGCGGCATCGATCTTGGCGGCATCGAGATGCTCGCCCGGAGCCACCTTGAAATAGGAGCGCACCGTATCCGCTTCGACGCGGCGGTTGCCCTGAACGACGATCGAGCTTGTGGTCAGCCCGGTTTCTGCCGGCGCGGCATGGACCACACCTGCTGCAAAGCCAACGATACTCCCCCCGAGGAGCAAGCCGGCCACGACGAGCCCTCGCACCACCCGCACACACATTCTCATGCGCAAAGCGCCTTTATTCCCCTTGTGGCCGCCCCCAGTGGCGCGGTGTCCGGTCTCTCCCTCGGCTCTGCCTGCTCAAAGTCCCCAGTTCGTTGCCTTGTGTCCCTACACTCACGCCCTTCCACACTTAGTCCCCACGCTGGTTAGTCCCCTCGTTTTCGCCCGATGGTAGGCGGCTCAAGAGGTCGCCAAATGAACTATGTCATTGAAAGTTGCAAATATCATCAACATCAAGACAATCGCGAGACCGATCCTAAACCCATATTCCTGAGCGCGTTCTGATAACGGGCGGCCGCGAAGCGCCTCGATTCCGTAGAACAAAAGGTGACCCCCATCGAGGAGCGGAATTGGAAACAGGTTCAAAAGGCCGATCGACACCGAAAGCACCGCAGCGAGGTGAATCAATGCCCCGAAGCCGAGGCTGGCGACCTGCCCGGACATCTGCGCGATCCGAATCGGCCCGCCAAGCTGATCCGCGGCCTCGCGCCCGATAATGACGCCGCCGATATAGCTTAGCGTCCGATCGATCACGAACCACGTCTCCTGCACCCCCATCAAGACCGCCTGAGGCGGAGAAACCGGCTGGAATTTAAGGTCTTCAGCCGCGGTCGAGCGGCTGATTCCCAGGATGCCGATGCGGTGGACGTTGCCGAAATTGTCCTTGATCTCCTTGAGGGCGGGCGTGGCCTTCAGGATGAGAGGGCTTCCGCCGCGATTGACCGTGATTTCGAGCGTCTCCCCGGCGCTTTCGCTGACGACGCGCTGCATATCGGCGAAATTCTCAATGGCATGACCATCGATCGCGGTGACGACATCGCCGGACTGGAAGCCTGCCGCGGCCGCGGCGCTATCAGGCTGCACGGCGTCTACCCGCGCGCTCATGCTCTGCTTGCCGTAAAGCATGAAAATCCCGGTGAAAATGACGATCGCCAAAAGGAAATTCGCCAGGGGACCGGCGACCACGATAGCCGCCCGCTTGAGAACCGGCTGGAAGAAGAAGCTCTCGGCCTTTTCCGCTTCGTTCATGTTGGCCAAGCGTTCCCCATCGGGCGTGCTGGCCGCGCTCTCGTCGCCGAAAAACTTCACGTAGCCGCCTAGCGGCACTACGGCGATCTTCCAACGGGTGCCGTGACGATCGTGGAATCCGAGAATTTCCGGGCCGAAGCCGATGGAAAACACCAGAACTCGCACGCCACACCAGCGCGCGATCAGGAAATGGCCGAGTTCATGAAAGAAGACGACCAGGCTAAGGACGAAAACAAAAGGGATCAGATAGGCGACAACGCCACCCTCGAACGCATGCAAATGCGAAAGCAAATACGACCCCATGACGGTGCCCGACGCCCCCAAATGACCGTTCCCAGCGCCCCAGGCTAGGATGCCATTGCGGCAATTTCGGGCAAGAGGTCGGCCGCTAGCCTTCTGGCGTTATGGTCAATAGCCACGGCTTCTTCAACGGATTGGGGCTCGGCCGTCTCGCCGCGCCGTTCCGCCGCATCCAGCGTGGCCTCGACAAGCGCCGGAATTCCGCTGAATCCAAGTCGTTTGGCAACGAATTCGCGGACCGCGATTTCATTGGCGGCATTGAGCACGGTCGGTGCCGCGCCGCCGGCGGCCAAGGCCCGTCGCGCCAGGGCCAGGGCCGGGAACCGCACCGGATCCGGCTCCTCGAAGCTCAGCGTGGCGACGCGGGCAAGATCGAGACGCGGCGCCGGGGTCGCCATCCGGACCGGCCAGGCCAAGCAGTGCGAGATCGGGATGCGCATGTCCGGCGAGCCCAGTTGGGCGATCACCGACCCATCGCGAAATTCCACCAAGCCGTGAACGACCGATTGCGGATGAACGACGACGTCAAGCTCGTCCGGCCGCAGCGCGAACAGATGGAAGGCCTCAATCAATTCAAGGCCTTTATTCATGAGCGTCGCGGAATCGATCGTGACCTTGGGACCCATGGTCCAGGTCGGGTGCTTCAACGCCTGCTCGACAGTCACGTTGCGAATTGCCTCGAGCGACCAGGTCCGGAACGGGCCGCCCGAGGCCGTCAGAATGATGCGGCGCACGTCCTCGCGCCGGCCGGAGCCGAGCGCCTGGAAAATCGCATTATGTTCGGAATCAACCGGCAGAACGGTTGCGCCTGCGGCCGCCGCCCGGCGCATGAACAGCGCGCCGGCACAGACGAGACATTCCTTGTTGGCGATGGCAACAGTTGCGCCGCGCTCAGCGGCAGCGAGCGTCGGCTTCAAGCTCGTCGCGCCGGTGATCGCCGCCATGACCCAGTCGGCCGGCCGCTGCGCTGCTTCAACCACTGCTGCCGCCCCGGCGCCGGCTTCGATGCGCGAGCCGGACAACTCGCTCTTGAGCTCAGCGTAAGCGTCGGGGTCTGCGACCACGGCGAAGCGCGCGCCCAATTCGCGTGCGAGACGTGCCAAATCCTGTGCGTTTCGATTGGCCGTGACGGCTTCGACGCGATAGCGATCCGGCTCGCGCTGCAACAAGTCGACGGTGCTCGAACCGATTGAGCCGGTCGCTCCGAGGAGCGTCACTGAACGCGGCGCTGACGCCGGCCTGCTCCGCGCCGCTGGCTGCTCTTGCTTCATTGACGCTACCATATCAGCAAGCCTTGAGCCGGTGCATCCAGACCCTGCCGAAGCGTACCGATCAGCAGCGCCGCAAAGGCCGCGACAATGAAGCCGTCAAGCCGATCCATCAGCCCACCATGGCCGGGGATGAGGTGGCTTGCGTCCTTCGCGCCGAAGCGGCGCTTGACCGCGGATTCCAGGAGATCGCCACACTGCGCCAGGACTGAAAGCACCGCCGCCACTACCCCTATAACGTTGAGCGCCAGAAGTCCGCTCGCGTAGGCAACCGAGATACCGGCGAGCGTCCCCCCTGCCAAGCCCCCCGCCGCCCCCGCCCAGGTCTTGTTCGGGCTCATGCGCGGCCACAATAGCGGGCCACCGACTGCACGGCCGACGAAATAGGCGAAAATATCGGTGGCCCACACGGTAGCGGCGAGGAAGAACACCGCCACGAGGCCGAGTTCGCTGTCGCGGCGCAGCAGCGCCGGCCCGAGGAAAGCGGCCCCAGCGTAAATCATCCCGCCCGCCGCCCAAGCCGCTCGACTCGATGGCGGAACGTCTCGCGACGGTAGCGCCGTCGCTGCGCCGGCGAGGATGACCCCAATGGCAATCAGGGCGGCCGCAACGGTCGGCCGGTCCAGACCGGTAAGAGCCAAAGCGGCGCCGAGTGAGGCCAGTCCCGGCGCCAAGACTGTCGCTTCAAGCTTGCCGGCAACCAGCCGCGTCCACTCGCAAAGGATAACGCCGGATGCGATGAAGCAGAGCGCCAAGAAAAGCCAGCCGCCGACAAAAGCGCATGCGAGCGTCAGCGGCGCCAATACCAGCGCCGAAGCAACCCGCAGCCTGAGATTCGTCATGCCCACCGCTTTCGAAGCGATATCGCCGTCGGTACCGACACCGCGCTGGCGGGTTTCGATCACGATCCGGTCTGGCTGACCAGGCCGCCGAAACGGCGCTCCCGCCGGCGATATTCGGCGATGGCCGATTCGAGCGCGGCCTGATCGAAATCCGGCCAGTTGATGGGCACGAATACGAGTTCGCTATAGGCCGCCTGCCACAGCAGGAAGTTGGAAAGCCGCTGCTCGCCGCTGGTGCGGATGATAACGTCGGGATCGGGCAAATCGGGAGCATCAAGATGGCGGCGAAGAAGCTCGGGCGTAATGTCCTTGGCCAATAGACGCCCCGCCGCAACGTCCTCCGCAAGACGCTGCGCGGCGCGCGCTATTTCCTGGCGGGCGCCATAGTTAAACGCGACAACGAGCGTCAGCCCGTCGTTGTTGCGCGTCAGGTCTTCGGCCTCCTCCAGCAATCCGCGAATGTCGCCCGACAGATCATCGCGTCCGCCGATCACCCGCACGCGCACATTGCTTTTGTGCAGGTCAGCCAGATCATTGCGGATGAAGCGGCGCAACAGCCCCAGCAAATCGCGGATTTCGGATTGCGGGCGCGACCAATTCTCGGAACTGAAGGAGAAAATCGTCAGCACGGAAATGCCGAGATCGTGCGCGGCGCGCACGGTTTTGCGCAGCGCCTCTACGCCCCGCCGGTGGCCCTCGACTCGCGGCAAGCCGCGCGCCGCAGCCCAGCGTCCGTTGCCATCCATGATGATAGCGACGTGATGCGGCACCTCGAAGCCGCCGCCTGCGGCCGCCAGCGTCTTTGCGACCTTGGATGTCGAACCTGCGGCGTCGCTCAAACCGTCATGATCTCCTTTTCCTTGCCGGCCAGCAATTTCTCGACCTCTGCGATGGTCGCGTCGGTCACCTTTTGCACGTCGCCGGCTTGGCGCTTGTGCTCGTCTTCGCTGATCTTGTGATCCTTTTCGAGGTTTTTTAGGAGATCGAGGCCGTCACGGCGCACATGACGCACCGCAACGCGGGCCGCTTCCGTGTATTTGTGCGCGACCTTGACGATTTCCTTTCGCCGCTCCTCGTTGAGTTCCGGAATCCGCAGTTTGAGCACCTGCCCTTCGGTCGCAGGCGTCAAGCCGAGATTGGCGGCCGAAATCGCCTTCTCGACCGCATGGACCATGGAGCGATCCCAGACCTGGACATTGAGGAGACGCGGCTCCGGTACGCTGATGGTCGCGAGTTGATTGAGCGGCATGTGGCTGCCGTAAGCCTCGACCTGGACATGCTCGAGAAGCGCACTTGAAGCGCGGCCGGTGCGTAGCCCCGACAGCTCCTGCTTGAGCGATTGAACCGCGCCCTGCATGCGGCGCTTAAGATCGTTCATGTCAAAATTGGCCTGTGCCATGACGCCCTCCGCGATCGGCTTTCCAGGCGGGCACCGATGGGCGCGGGCGCCTGGCTGCGGCCCTCAGCCAACAGTGGTGAAGTGCCCTTTTCCACGCAGGACGGTCTCGATCGCGCCCTGCTTTCGGATCGAAAAGACGATGATAGGCATTCGATTTTCCCGGGCAAGCGCGAACGCGGTTGCGTCCATGATCTTGAGATTCTTCTCCAGCGCCTCCTGGTGACTGAGCCGCTCGTAGCGGGTCGCCTTGCGGTCGCGCTTGGGATCGGCGGTATAGACGCCGTCGACGTCGGTCGCCTTGAGAACGGCGTCGCAGCCCATCTCGGCCGCGCGCAGCACCGCGGTCGTATCGGTGGTGAAGTACGGGTTTCCAGTTCCACCGGCGAAGACGAGGATGCGCTTGTCCTCGATGTGCCGCAGCGCGCGCTGGCGCTCATAAGTCTCGCAGACCTGCGGCATCGACAACGCCGACATCGAACGCGCGCTGACCCCGGCCCGCTCGATAGCCGCTTCCAGCACCAGGGCGTTCATGACCGTGGCCAACATTCCCATCGCGTCCGCCGTGGGGCGCGACAGACCATCCTCGGAGATTTGCGCGCCGCGCAGCACGTTGCCGCCGCCGACCACGACACCAAGCGCAATGCCGAGACGATGGGCGGCGATCAGGTCGGCGGCAAAACGATCGATCGTCGGCTGGTGAATGCCGAATTCTTTCGGGCCACTGAGTGCCTCACCGGAGAGCTTGACGATGACCCGACCGTATTTCGGCTTCGCCATGAAGAGTATCCGCCCGAACGGTCCGCCGCTGAAGCCGATTCCGGCATCAACGCACTAGGGCTATCTCATTTGGGTACGAAACCCAACTGTCATGCGCTCAGTGCGCACCGGCAAGCGCCGCGACCTCACCGCCGAAATCGCCGCTCGGCCGGTCGATGCCCTCACCCAACGCAAAGCGAACGAAACCGCTGACCTTGATCGGCGCTCCGACCTTCCCCTCGCTCTCCTTGAGAGCCTGGGCGACGCTTTTCTTGTCGTCGAAGATGAACGGCTGATCGAGCAGACAGACCTCCTTGTAGAAGGTCTTGAGGCCGGACTCGACGATCTTCTCAACCACGTTTGCGGGCTTGCCCTGCGCTTTCGCCTTCTCGGCGAGGACACCCTTCTCGCGTTCAACGGCCGCAGGCGCAAGCCCGGACGGATCGACCGCCTGCGGATTCGCCGAGGCGACATGCATCGCCACCATGCGACCGACCGACTTGAGCTCGTCGCTGCTGCCGTTCGATTCCATGCCGACGATCACGCCGATCCGGCCGAGCCCGTCGGACACTGAATTGTGCACGTAGCTTGCCACCACGCCTTTAGCGACCGACAGCGCGCCAGCCCGCCGCAGCGTCATGTTCTCGCCGACCTTGGCGACGGTGTCGGCGATGGCGTCCGCAATGGTGATGGCGCCGACGCGCGCGGCGAGGATTTTATCGACGTCGGGGCCGGTGCCGAGCGCCGCATCCGCGATCATTTTTACCAGTCCCTGGAATAGATCGTTGCGGGCGACGAAATCCGTCTCGGAATTGACCTCAACGACAATGCCTTTGTTGGCGGCGAGCGCAATGCCGATCAAGCCTTCGGCCGCCACGCGGCCGGCCTTCTTGGCCGCCTTCGAAAGCCCCTTCTTGCGCAGCCAGTCCACGGCCGCTTCGAGGTTGCCATTGCTTTCGCTGAGCGCCGCCTTGCAATCCATCATGCCCGCGCCGGTCTGGTCGCGGAGCTCTTTCACCATGGACGCGCTGATGTTGGTGGTCATCGATCTTAGGTCCTTATTTCTTCGTCTCTCCCCGGTCGAGCGAAGCGAGGAGCCTGGAATCCGGCTCGTGGCGAGGGACTCCGGGTTCGCCCCTTAAGCACGCCCCGGAATGACGACTGCGCCTGCTACTCGGCCTCGGCCGTCAGTTCCTTCGCCTTGGCGATCCAGCCTTCGACGCGGCCCGGCAATCCGACCTCTTCGCCGACGTTATGTGCAGCGGTGGAGGATAGATCGGCGATCTGCTGATAGTGGAAGATGCCAAGGTCATTGAGCTTCTTCTCGATCGCCGGCGACACGCCAGTGAGCTTCTTGAGGTCGTCGGCGACGCCGCGCGGTCCAGGCAGCGGCTCGAAACCGAGCGTGTTGGTTTCGGGCGGCAATTCCTCGGCAACGATCGGCTCGGCCTGGGCGCCGATATCGACGCCGTGGGAGCCCTGCGCCCGCGAAATCCCGTCGATCGCGGCCTTAGCGACAAGATC
>DATJYT010000478.1:0-4026 GCA_035499475.1 Xanthobacteraceae bacterium
TTGCCGAATTGTGCCGGCGTCATCGGCATCGGGTCGCCGCCGAGATCGATGAGTCTGCCTTTGATCTGCGGATCGGCAAGGCCGGCATTGATGGCCTTGTTGAGCTTGTCGATGATTTCCACCGGCGTTTTCGCCGGAGCGCCGATGCCGTCCCAGGCGGCCGCTTCGTAACCGGGAACGAATTCGGCCACGGTCGGAACATCGGGCAGCACATCGCGGCGCTTGTCACTGAGGACCGCAAGAGCCGGATTTACTGGTTCTTTGTAGCGATCAGGCGCTCGACTTGCTGATATTCCGGGCAGGTCATGTTCCCGCAAACGGTTTTGATGCGCGCGAGGTCGGCGCGAGCCTGGTCGAGTTCACCTTGCGCCACATGCAACGCGCCGGAATAATTCAATGTCGCTAAATGACCAGGGTCTGCGGCCAACGCACGGTCGTACCACTTGCGCGCTTCCGCGAATCGACCCAGCCGGGCATTCGCATAGCCGACCGCGCTCGCAATATCTGGATGATCGTCGTAGCCGAGCGCCTTCATAGCAGCGATGCCATCCTCGTATCGGCCGGCAGAAATGAGCGCGCTTGCCGACTCAAATGTCGGACTCTGCAGCCGGGTCGGCACAGGCTGGGCGATTGGCACCGGCGGTGATGAGGCAGGCGGTGGGGCCGACCGTTCGGTCGTCTCCGGCCGCGGCCGTTCTTTCTGCGCTTTAGGCTCCGCCTTCGTTCTCTCGTTGCGCTGGGCATTGCGCTGCTCGCTGTCGCCGCCTTCTTGATTGCAAGAGCCGCCGACGCCGGCGACCGACGCCAAACATTGTTCGTGAGTGTAAAAGCCGCAATTGTTCGAACCGTTACCGTAATGGGCACACCAAACCGCAGCTGCTGGCGTTGCGGTGCCGTAAACCGCCAGCGCGGTTAGCACGAGCGCCCCGTTGCCGATCCATCGCATAGCGATTCGCTTTTTCATCCTCCTCCTCCTCGATTGCCCGGCGTCGGCATACGAGAAGGAGTGTGAGGGCCGCCACCACCGCCACCAATGCCGATGCCGATATTTAGGTCGATAGTCGGCAGCTTCTGGCCGGTCTCCGACGATGGCTCAGGCGGTTTATTACGTGTCGTCGGCTTCCTTGGTTTCCGATTTGGCAGTTCGACGCACTTGCCGGCATCATTGAGATACTCACCGGAATCGCATTCGCGCGGCTTATGACAATCGTTGCCTACGGTCCCTTCGGGGCACGCGCATTTGCCGCCGCTCATAACCTTCGGCCGCTGACAAATCTGCGAATTGCCGCCCGACGAACAGGAGGTGCCGTCGTTGACTGGAACGGTGCCGGGCGGACAGCCGAGTTGCGCTGGCGGCGTCGGACAATTGCCGTCGCTGTTGCGCTGCGCGCCATCAACGCAGGGGGCGGTCAGTGGCGGCGGCGCGCCGACGCGTTGCCCGTTCCCAAGAGCTTGACACATATTAATCGGGACATCGCCGGCGACGCAGGAAATATCCGGGCCGGGCGGCCCGGAATTGTTGGGCGCTCGTGTACCGAGAGCGGCGCAATTCGAATACTTGCTACCGGGTAAAAAAACTCCCGAAAGAAATTGTGAGGCGGGAATGGTATACGTATCGCCGGGGGCGATCGTAACTGGCCCAGTACTCTGGGGCGGCACATTGAACGTACTATTGTTCGCTTGTAGCGCATCGCTCCAATTGATCGTGCCGGCATAGACGACGGTCCCGATATTCTTGACGCTGACCGAGAAGCTGCAAAACGCCTGTGGTGCTGTTCCATCGATTGGATACGCGCAGGAGCAGCCGTTGAAGGTCTTCGTGATCTTCAGCTTCGGGGTCGGGTTGTAGTTGCCGACGTCGCATGAATGGGTCGCCGTGTTCCAGTGCAAATCCGCCGGGCAGCAGAGCGTGGGTGACCGGTCGCACTGCGAGACCGGAATGCAAATGTTTTGACCGTTGCTATCGACAACGTCCTGATAGCCGGACGCGCAGAGACATGTACCGTCGCCCTCCACCATATGCGGACCGCAGGACGACTGTGTGCAACTGGCGCCGTCGCCGCTCGGCCGCGTCCCATCCGGGCATTTGCAATAGGTGCTGCTGCTGCACATCTTCGGCCCGCCGCCCGACGGCTGGCACTGCTCGTTCACATAGGTTTGGCCTTCAGGGCAGCGGTCGTCGGATTGCGGGCGCGCTGTGCTCGCGCCCTTACGTTCCGCAACGACCATACCGGACGGACAGTGCGGCGCCTCGCAGCGGCCATTGGAATACACCTCGCCGTCGCGGCAGTTTATCGGCGGCGGCACGCACCGGCCGTTGATTCGCGCGTAACCAGATGGACAACCGCGATAGATGCAGCAACCATTGGCAAACTCGGTCCCCGACGGACAGGCAAGCCCTATTCGGCAGACGCCGTCGACATTGAACCAGCCGGCCGGGCACACGACCGGCAGGGCCAACGGCAGAACCGGCAACGAGGCCCCTCCGCATATCCGCCAGATGACTACGCCGCCAAGATGTCCACGCGTCTGCGAGTCATCGAAACGGTCATCGTAGTCGATGTAGTAAGATTCAAACGGCGGCTCGTTGAGCGGCCGCAGCAACTGGGTCGAATTGCCCTGGAGGCCATCGACCAGGAGGGGTCCGCCAGCCTGCAGGCGGCGGACAATCTCGGGGTCGCGCGCGCTGCGCAACTGCTCGCCGGTGCTCCAGAGCGTGCCGCCGCACACTGCCCGATCGATATTGCCGTTCCGGTCGTAGCCGTAGCCGATAGCAATGCCGCCGTTGTCGTTGCGGTAAGTCTGGGGAAACCCGATCGCGTATTCCTTGGGAACCGGAAACCAGAGATCGCGGCTCGGCGGATCGTCCGGCATCTTGGGCCGGAAGCGCAGCACGCGGTTCTCGCCCGCCTCGGCCATCATCTCATAGTCATACGCGCCGGTCGGCGCGCCGCGTTCGGCGACCAGCATGTCACCATTGTCGTCAAAAAGAATTTCGGAAACTTCCGCACTCGATGGCGCAGTTCGCGGAACGGCGACTTCGATGCGCGCATCGGATCCGAATGAGCCGTCGGGCAGAAGAGAGACCGACCAGATGCGCAGGCCTGAAGCGACTGCGTAATAAAGTCGACCGCGGTTGACTGCGAGACCGAAGACGCGGCGCGCCGGTGGTGCATAAGCCCACGTCGCCGGATTGCCGCTGTCGAACGCCGGGCTTTCGATGTTCAAGCGTTTGCGCGCATCGAATGCGACCGGTGGCAGACCGAGCGCCGATAGGCCTTGCGTGCCGTGATCGAAGCGTCCGCGCTCCACGCCGTCAAGCGTGAAGCGATGTATCATTCCGGTGTCCCGGTCGGCGACAAAAAGCTGGCGCGAGGCCCGATCGAAGGTCAAACCGCCGAGCGCCGGCCCGGAATTCATCTCGCCATTCAACGTGACGTTGGCAAACAGCGACACAGCGCCCGTGACACCGTCGATTTTCCAGATCGATCCCGGCCCGCCATCGGCGATTACCGGGCCGAACAGGCCGGGCATGAAGGCGGCGTTCGGGGCGCCGCGCCGGGCGCGGTCGGGCACGCCATCGCCGTCGGTATCGGGTACGACGATCGGCAAGCCGTAGGCGGATGTGGCGGCGGCGTAGATGTTCGGCGGGCTCGCATCGTCGAGCGCGAGCGAGAACACTTGGCCGATCTGCCCGGCCGTCACCGTGAACGGCTTCGCCGCTGCAACCAATTGCGCTCGCGGCGATCCGCCCAGGCCGTCAAGCAGGATCACGCGCAGCGCGGGGCCGTCAAGATTAATGTAGATTTTGTTGACGCTTTGCGCCGGCGAACCCAGCACATAGGTGCCGGAAAATCCAGCGACCGCCGCATCACCGGCTGGCAAAATAACCTGAGGCCTCTGCGCAAACGCCGACGCAGACTGAAACAAAAAAAATAAAGCAACCGCGTGTCTTCGCACTCCCGCCCCCAGGCTTGCGATCGACTTTTGCAACACTAGTAGACGCGAGACGCCTGCCAGGAGCAA